>JAEWJQ010000417.1 GCA_023386515.1 Pseudomonadota bacterium
CGCCTATGCGCTCGACCTGCTGCGCCGCATGGCCGAGCCGGTGCTCGGCCGCATGGCGCGCGGCCGGCTGCAGGCGGAATGGCGGCCGGAGCTCAGCCCGACCTGGGACGGCCGCGACCGCCGCGTCGCCTATCTCGAGGCGTTCGGCCGACTGGTGGACGGCCTCGCCCCCTGGCTGGCGCTGCCCGACGATACCAGTGCGGAGGGGCGGCTGCGCGCCCGGCTGCGCGAGCAGGCGGTGCAGAGCTACGTCCATGCCGTCGATCCGAAGAGCCCGGACTATCTGCTGTGGCGCGGCCCCGGCCAGGCTCTGGTCGATTCCGCCTATTTCACCAGCGCGCTGCTGCGCGCGCCCGAAGCCTTGTGGAACCCGCTCGACGCCGCGACCAAGGCGCGTATCGTCACCGAGATCAAGGGCCTGCGCCACGTCTCGCCGCCCTATCAGAACTGGATCCTGTTCGCCGCGATGAACGAGGCGTTCCTGTTTGCGATCGGCGAGCAATGGGACCCGATGCGCGTCGACCTCGCCATCCGCAAGTTCCTGGAATGGTATGTCGGCGACGGCTGGTACGGCGACGGCGCCGACTTCCACTACGACTATTACAACAGCTACGTCATCCATCCGATGCTGGTGCAGATCCTCGCCGTGCTGGCGGCGGGCAAGCCCGACTTCAACAGCCTCAAACCCGCCGAGGAACATGCCCGCGCGCTCAAGCGGATGCAGCGCTACGCGGAGCATCTGGAGCGGATGGTCGGCCCCGACGGCGCCTATGCCGCGATCGGCCGCTCGCTGACCTATCGCACCGCGGTGCACCAGCCGCTCGGCTTCCTGGCGTGGCACAAGCGATTGCCGGACACGCTGCCGGTCGGTCAGGTGCGCGCGGTGACCAGCGCGACGCAGCGGCGGATCTTCGCCGATCCGAGCAATTTCAACGCCGACGGCTTCCTGACCATCGGCTTCGCGCGCGCCCAGCCGACGCTGGGCGACATCTATTCCAACGCCGGCAGCATGTATATCGCCTCGGAAGGGCTGCTCGCGCTCGGCCTGCCCGCCGACGATCCCTATTGGACCGCCGCGCCGCAGCCCTGGACGATGCGCCGCGCCTATGCCGGCCAGGATTTCCGCAAAGACTATTACGTCACTTATTGAGCCGGCCCCGGCTGGTTCGTCATACTTCTCGAACATCACGCATCAACACCCTCCCACGGAATGACAGCATTTCCTCCCTGAATATGGAGGTCATTTCCATCTATCGAGACTCCCGTTGCCTTCCGTAAAATTTGTGATACAAATTTTACGGAAGGGCCGGCGCGGTGCGATCGGTCGCATGGACAAGGGGAGGGGACGATGAAGGCCAAGGCCTGTGCCGTGATGCTGGCAGGGGTAGCGATGGGGGCGGTGCTGTCACCCGCCGCCCATGCACAGACGCAGACCGCCAGCGCGGCCGCGACCAGCGCGGCGCCGGCCGAAGCGCCGCAAAGCGATGCCGCGCAGAGCGATGGCACGCAGGCCGACGGCAGCGACATCGTCATCACCGGCTTCCGCAAATCCTACATCGACGCGCTGCGCATGAAGCGCGACGACCAGGGCATTTCCGACAGCATCTCCGCCGACGGTCTCGGCCGCTTCCCCGACCTCAACGTCGGCGAGGCGCTGCAGCGCGTGCCGGGCGTGCAGATCAACCGCGAGGCGGGGTCGCGCGACGCGACGATCAACCTGCGCGGCCTGCCCGGCACCTACGCGCGCTACACGATCAACGGCCAGACCTTCGCCGATCCGATCCTCGACAGCTCGACGCCGTTGGGCGCGTTCAACGCCGACGTTTTCTCCGCCATCTCGGTCAAGAAGACGATCGGTGCGGGCGATCAGGCGGGCGGCCTGTCGGGCATCATCGACCTGCAGATCGCGCCGGCGCTCGGCCGCAAGCAGGGCGGCTTCATCAAGATCGCCGACGAATATGACACGCTCGGCAAGTACACGAGCCCGGCGCTGACCGCGGGCTATAACGCGCACGTCACCGACACTCTCGCGGTGTTCGGCGTCGTCGCCTACAAGAAGGAACGCTTCCGCCGCGATTCCATCTTCTTCAACGCCTACAGCCCGCTGTCCGCCGCCAATGCGCCGGGCTTCGCACAATATCTCGATTATTACTCGCCGCCCAACGCTAACGGCAGCTGCCCGTCGGGCAAGGTCTGCGCGGCGGGCGGTACCGGGACAAAGGGCACGACCGGCGTGCTGTTCGCCTCCGACCAGCGCCAGGCGGTCAAGTTCAACGAGGGCGATCTGTTCACCGCCGCGGCCGGCGCCGAATGGAAGCCGACCGACACGTTGCGGGTCGGCGTCACCGGCTTTTTCACCCGCCGCAACCTCAAGAACAACCTGACCAATCTGATCGAAGTCGACATGCGGTCGAACATCGCGCAGATCACGCCGACGACGTCGCCGGTCGTCCAGGCGGACGGCAACGCCTATGTCCAGGGCGTCAATTACGCCAATGCGCAGCTCAACGATTCCATCCGCTCCGAGCCTTTGCTCGAGCAGATGTGGGACGGCATCGCCAACGTCGAATGGAAGAACGACGGCTGGCGGGCGATGGCGGCGCTGACCAGTTCGGAAGGCAAGAACAACGCCGTCCAGACGCAGATCGACATCCGCAACCTGCCGCGCGCCGGCGGCAACGGCGTCAACGGCAGCTTCAATTCGGGCGGCGCGTCGATCGACGACTATCAGCTGACGCTGAACCGCAATCCCGCGCTGATCGTGCCGGCCGGGCCGTGGACGTGGAGCGCCGCCAACCAGCCGACGCAGATCGCCGCCAACGGCGACCAGCTGATCGTCGCGGGCAGTTCGGGCTATGGCCTCAACCGGGTCCGCGCGGCGCAGGGCGAGGTGGAGCGCGACATCGGATCGGTGCTGAAGTCGATCCTGGTCGGTGGCCGCTACGAGCGCGCGACCTATACGTCACAAGGCTATCGGACCAGCGCCAAGGGCGTGCAGGCGCAGAACCTCAATAGCGGGGTGCTGAGCGACAATCCTTACGCCGATTCCTTCTTCGGCGGCAGCGTGCCGGGCTATCTCGCCAACTGGCCGCAGCTCAGCTTCGACCAGCTCGTTGCGCGCCTGCAGCCGGTGACGGTGCAGCCCGGCGACGTCGTGACCCCGACGGGGTGGATCAACGATCCGACCAACGCCTCCTATTCGCTCTACAATTTCTCGGTCCGCAACAATATCGCGGCGGGCTACGGCCAGGCGAACCTCGCCTTCACCATCGCCGGCATCGCGTTCAGCGGCTATGCCGGGGTGCGCTACGAACATACCGACCAATTGATCAACGCGCTGTCGCGCCAGGTCGGCGCCAATGGCGGCATCGTCTACGTGCCGCAGCAGTTCCGCCAGAAGTACGGCAACTGGCTGCCGTCCGCCTATCTGTCGGCCGACCTCACCGACAAGCTCGTCCTGCGCGGCGCTTACTACAAGGCGTTCGTCCGGCCGCAGCCGCGCAACCTGACCCCGGCGACGACGGTCAGCACCAATTCGACCGGCTATGCGATCCAGTACGGCGGCTACGACCTGAAGCCCTATTCGGCGGACAGCGAGGATCTGTCGCTCGAATGGTACAACCGCCCCGGCGGCCTGTTCGCGATCGCCGGTTATCGCAAGGTGATCCGCAATTTGATCTCGCCGGAGACGCGATTGTCGCGGCTGTGCCCGGCGGATGCGACGCAATTCGGCCTGGGCCAGCTGACCACGATCGGCACCACCTGCTACAGCAACCAACTGGTCAACGGCCAGCCGGCGATCGTCACCGCCAGCGGCAATTTCAACCAGCCCAATCCGATTACCGTCACCGGCCTGGAAGTGACCGCGCAGCAGAATTTCGACTTCCTGCCCGGCATCCTCCGCAACCTCGGCGGCCAGGTGAACTATTCCTACACCAACGTCTCGGGCACCAATGCCGACGGCAGCAAGGCGGCGCTGCCCGGCGTGTCGAAGAACAACGTCAACGTGATCGGCTATTACGAAAGCCCGGTATTCGGCCTGCGCGTCATCTACACCTGGCGCGACCAATATACGCTGACCGGCGGCAACACCTTCACCGGCGGGGCGAGCTTCGTCGCGCCGCGCGGCCAGCTCGATTCCTCGGTGTCACTGAAATTCTCCGAACGCTATTCGCTGTCGCTCGACGCGTTCAACCTGCTCGACGCCAAGCGGATCCAGTATCAGGTGAGCCCCGCCATCCCGCGCCAGGCGGATTACGACGGCCGCACCTTCACGCTGGCGTTCCACGGCACGTTCTAACCGGCCCGCGGGCCACGAAAGGATCGATCGTCATGCGCAAGGGGATGGGACTGGCGGCCGCATTGCTGCTGGCGGGTGCGGCGCCCGCGCAGCAGGCCGCCGTGCCGGCCCCGGCAAGCGCGCCGGCGGTGCAGCTGTCGGCGATCGACCGCGTCTGGGCGGGGCATAGCGCGCGCTTCGCGCTGGCGGTGACCGAGGCCAAGATCTTCGTCGCTTATTACGACGCCAACCGCCAGCTCACCGTCGCCTCGCGCGACCGTCACGGCAGCTATTGGATCTACCACAAGCTCGACTGCTGGGTCGGCTGGGACAGCCACAATTACATCGCCATGGCGGTCGATGCGGCCGGCCAGCTGCACGTCGCCGCCAACATGCACCGCGATCCGCTGGTCTATTACCGCACCCGCATCGCCGGCGACGTGAGGAGCTTCGTGCACGAACCGGTGATGGTCGACGCCAAGCTGGAACGCAGCATGACCTATCCGATCTTCCTGCACGATGCGGACGGCCGGCTGGTCTACAAATATCGCGACGGCGGCAGCGGCAACGGCAACGAGATCTACAACGTCTACGACCCCGCGACGCAACAATGGTCGCATCTGCTGTCGACGCCGCTGACCGACGGCCAGGGCCAGCGCAACGCCTATTTCGTCGGGCCGGTGCTCGGCCCCGACGGCTATTTCCACATCGCCTGGGTGTGGCGCGAGACGCCGATGGCGGAGACCAACCACGATCTGTCCTACGCCAAGAGCCGCGACCTGGTGCATTGGCAGAAGGCGGACGGCACGCCGCTGACGCTGCCGATCACGCTGAAGAGCGGCGAGATCGTCGATCCCGTGCCGGTCGAGGGCGGGATGATCAACAACAATACCGTCGTCGGCTTCGACCCCGCCGGCCGCGCGATGATCACCTATCACAAGTTCGATTCCGCCGGGAACACGCAGATCTACGTCGCCCGGCGCGAGGGGACCCGCTGGCATATCGTCCAGGTCAGCGACTGGAGCGGCTTCCGCTGGGATTTCCGCGGCGGTGGCTCGCTCGACAGCCGCCTGTTCGTCAGCGGCGCAATGCCGGTCGGCAAGGACCGGGTGCGCGTGTCGGTGATCCGCGACGGCAAGCCGATCGACTTCCTGCTCGACGCGGCGACGCTGCGCCGGATCAGCGAGACGCCCGGCCGCTCGCTGGCGCAGGCGCTGGCGGGCAGCAGCGTCGCGGTGCCGGCGGGGATGATGCTCAACACCGTCGAGGACAATGGCCCCAGCGGCGTCGCGCTCGCCTGGCCGACCCTGCCGCCCCACCGCGACGTAGCGAGCGCGGACATTCCGGAGCCGACCGTGCTGCGGCTGGTGGAGGGGGCCCGCTGACCTTCGACCTTGGAGGAGCGATGCAGTCCCTTCGCTCGTCCCATTTTGGGACAGCAACGTTCACGTAATGCCATTGCCTTGCCGACTGTATCGTGACGGCGAATTCTTCCCGTGGAATCCGACATCGCAGATACAGCTGCCGTTCCTACGCGTATTGCTACCGAAGTGATCAGACGTCGGAATTCGGATCCGGCACCGTAACGAAACGTTGCTGGTACATTTGCTTTCGATCAGGTCAGAAAACGCTTCCTATCTGCCTTACCTAATTTATTGTTCAGCACACGAATCTCGCTGATCGAAGGCGGGACACGACAACGGCTGCGGGTCAACCGCGGCAAGGCGCTTGGGGGGAGCGCCTGACAGGAGGGACATCAATGCTGGATCTGGAACTGGATCTCGCTGAACTACTCGCCCTCGCCCCTGCCGAGGATGGCCCCGCCGCTTCCCCCGTTCCGCTGACGCCGCCCGACCGGGTCGTCGAAGGCCTGTGTCGCGCCATCGGTGCGCTCGCCGGCTGCATCGTCGCGCGCGAGGGGGACGGCCGTCACATCCCGATCGGCCGGATCGCCCGCCACCAGGCCGCGCGCGAGGCGCTCGACATCATGGCCGATGGCGAGCGGCTGCCGGCACGGCGCGGCTACAGCTGGATCCGCGACGACCGCGTGCCCGATCATTGCGGCCTGGCCGTCGACATGCCCGGGGCAGGGGGGCATCTGCTGCTGCTGTTCGCCTGCGACCATCTCGACGAACAGGGCGTCACCCAGCAGGTGCTGACGCTGGCACCCGGCTTCGCCCTGGTCGCCAGCGCCGTCCGTGACATGGCGACCGGTCTCACCGCGATAGAACGCCGTCACGATGCGCTCGCCGCGGTGCTGCGCCAGAGCGAATGCGGGATCATCGTCGTCGACAGCGACCAGAACGTGCTGTTCGCCAATCCCGCCGCGCGCATTGTTCTCGACGAAGGCGACGGCATCGAGCTGCGCCGCAACCAGCTGCGCCCGACCCGCTACCAGGACGCGGTCCGTTTCCAGGCGGCGCTGGATGCGGTGATCGCACCGCCGCGCCATCAGGAGATGCGCGCGGTGCGCGGCGTGATGCTGCTGCTCGAACGATCGGGCAAGGGGCGGCCGCTGATCGCGGTCATCGCGCCGCCCGGCCGCGCGGGTTCGGACGATCCCCACGCCTGCAACGACAATCCGGAACGCGACGTGCCGGGTCAGGCCGCTGCCATCATCCGGATCATGCGCCCGGAAAGCAGCGTCGCGCGGGGACTGGAACCGATCTGCCACCTGCACGGCCTGTCGCCGGTCGAAACCCAGCTCGTCGCCTGCCTCAACCGCGGCCTGACGCTGATCGAAGCGGCGTCGCAGATGCGGATCAAGCCGGATACCGCGCGCACCTATCTGAAGCAGGTGTTCGCCAAGACTGACACGCACCGCCAGAGCGATCTGCTGCAGCTGATGCTGCGCTACCAGCGTGCGGTCAGCGGCGATATCGCCTTCGACGCGGCCTGAAACGGCGCATCCTCCCCATTTGGGGGTAATGATTTTCCCTAGATGAGAATGCCTTAACTCTCGAATGAAGGGAGAATGAGGCAAAGATGAACAATTAGTTAACGTCCGTTCCGCTGGGACGGGCGGTGATCCTCACCAACAGGGGGGACAGCGCTCCTTTCGCTACTTGGGAAGGACAACGAGGATGAAAACCAGTCTGATCGTCAGCACCTCGGTCGCCGCACTGCTCGCCGCGACCGCCTCTGCCGCTTCGGCGCAGGACAGCTCGACGGCCGCCGGCCAATCCGCGGCGCGCAACGACAGCATCGCCACGGGCAACATCTCCGATTCCGGCAACACGACGCGCACGGATGCGGCCAACAGCTCGACCAACGGCAGCTATAACCCGACCACCAACACCGATCAGTCGGCCAACGGCAGCTACAACGGCGGCAACACCGCCTCGACCAGCACCACCAACACCTCGACCAACACCGATCGCTCGTCGACGGTCGGCGACGTGTCGCTGGCGTCGAACAGCTCGACCAACAACAGCGGCAA
>JAEWJQ010000420.1 GCA_023386515.1 Pseudomonadota bacterium
GCTCCGTGCGCAGCAGCGCGCGCTGCAGGCGGCGATCGTCGCGCCGACCTCGGCCGCCGAACTGCGCGCCGCGGAGGAGCAGCGTTCGCGTCGCGACGACCAGGGCACGGGTCCCGACCCGCTCGCCGAAGTCGTCCCGTCGGGTGACGGCAGCGACGAGGCCGCGGGTGAGTATCTGAACGACTGATCCGCGTTCGGCGCTCTGCGTTGACAGGAAGACACCGCCGTCCGGGACACCGGGCGGCGGTTTCTTTTTGCGCGAACTTGGAGGGGTTGGGCGGCCCGGGACGTCGTCGATCGCCTGCGCGCCCCTCTCCGCCACCACTGCCACATTCCGGCAGCCATCCGTGCTACGCCTCGCCCATGTCGCGATCCGAACGGCTCTTCGATCTCCTCCACGTCCTCCGGCGGCACCGGCGGCCGGTCAGCGGTCGCGCACTCGCCGATGAGATGGGGATCAGCCTGCGCACGCTTTACCGCGACATCGGCAGCCTGCAGGCGATGGGCGCGGCGATCGAAGGCGAGGCCGGCGTCGGCTATGTGTTGCGGCCCGGCTTCCTGCTGCCGCCACTGATGTTCACGGCCGAGGAGATCGAAGCGCTGGTCCTCGGCTCGCGCTGGGTCGCGCAGCGTGCCGACGATCCGCTGCGCGATGCGGCCCGCAGCGCGCTGACCCGGATCGCCGCCGTGTTGCCCGACGATCTGCGCGGCGAGTTGCAGGCCTCGACGCTGATGATCGGTCCGGGTGCCGCGATCCCCACCGACCATGTCGATCTGGCGTTGTTGCGCAAGGCGATCCGCACCGAACGCAAGATGGCGATCCGTTATCGCGACGCGAGCGACGCCGAATCGGAGCGGGTCGTCTGGCCCTTCGCCCTCGCCTTCTTCGACGCCGTCCGCGTCCTTGTCGCCTGGTGCGAATGGCGCCAGGGCTTTCGGCATTTCCGCACCGATCGGATCGCGTCCGCCGAACTGCACGACGCGCGTTACCCGAAACGGCGACCCGTGCTGGTGGCGGAATGGCGCCGTGCGGAAAGGATCACCCAGCCGCTCGATTGAACGCTGCTGCCGGAATCTCGCAGCAGGGCGCGGTAGCTAGAGCCATCGGTTTCACGATGGAGTTTCGACATGACCAACAGCACCGGCCTGTTCCTCTACGTCCGCGACGTTGCCGCAAGCGTGCGTTTCTACGGCGATCTGTTCGACATCCAGCCGGTGCAGGCCAGTCTTGCCTTCGCAATGCTGGTCCTGCCGTCTGGCGTACCGCTCGGCCTTTGGAGCACGGACGACGTAAAGCCCGCAGTGGAGGGCGACGGAGGTGGGCACGAGATCGGCTTCAAGGTCGATGACGCCGCGGCGGTGGATCAACATTGCGCGGAATGGTGGGGCAAGGGCGCGAAGATCGCCCTGCCCCCCACCGATCTGGGCTTCGGCCGCAGCTTCGTCGCGCTCGATCCCGACAACCACCGCCTGCGCGTCTACGCCCCGATCGCTCGGTGAGACGCGGATCGACCCGTCGCTGCCGTCCAAGCGGAAGTGCCGGGTCGACGGTGATGACCCGCGCTACGCCCTTACCGGGCCGGCCACCGCATCCTCGGTGATCACCGCCGCCGGCGCTTCCGATTGCGTGCGCGCGACGGTGGTGAAGCGGCCGTCCGCCACGCGGATCTCGTTGAACGAGGCCGGCGTATGCCGGGTGCGCTTCGACAAGGTCCCGGCGCCGATCATGCGGATCGTCCAGCCGTTCCGCTCGATCGGCACGTCGAACGGATCGTGGACATGGCCGCTGAGCACCGCATGCGCACCCGCGGCGGCGAGCGCGGTGAGCGCGGCATCGCCGTGGCGGGTCTTGGCCGTCCCCTTGGTACCGCCCTCGATCAGCGGGTGGTGCGCCGCGACGAAGATGAGATTGCCCTTCGGCGCCGCGGCGATCATCGCCAGCGCCCGGCGCAGCGATCCGGCACCGACCCGGCCCTTGGACCAATTCCAGCGCCATTGCGCGCGCGCGGTCGTTTTCAGCGGCACGACGGTGATGCCGGGCAGTTCCAGCTCGCGCTCGATCATCCGCTCCACCGCCGCGTAGCGCTGATAGGGGGCGAACAACCGGCGGAACGGGTCCCAATAATAAGGAATATCGTGGTTGCCGACCTCCACCGTCACCGGCACGCCCAGCGCGCCCAGCCACGCGCCGCCGCGTTCGAATTCCCGGCGCGTCGCGCGCATCGTCAGGTCGCCGGTCATGATTACCGCGTCGGGCGACTCGGCCGCCACGCAATGCTGGAACCAGGCGAGCGCGGCGGGATCTTCGGCGCCGAAATGGACGTCGCTGACGTGAAAGAGCTTGATCATCATTCCCGCAACGTCGCAGCTGCCGATCGGATGCGTCCTATATATGCGCTCAGGCGTGCGTCCAGTCAGTGTCCTGAGCGTGTGCCGTGGGTTGGGTCATCACCGCTGATTGATCCAAATTAACGATGGACACATTGTAAACCCCTGAAACGAGGGCCATGATCGTAGACATCTGCGTACAAGAGTAACGATGGCGACCCCCATTCCCACCGATCCCGCGGTCGATCTGACCGATTGCGACCGCGAACCGATCCACGTCCCGGGTGCGATCCAGCCCCATGGCCTGCTGCTCGTGGCCTCGACCGACGGGGATCATCGGATCGTCGGCGGCGCCGGCGCGATCGAGACGCGGCTGGCCGCCGACTGGCTCGGCAGGCCGCTTGCCGCGCTGATCGGCCAGGACGTCGCCACCCTGCTGGGCAGCACCCTGCCCGCCAATCCCAATGTCGTCGTGCCGCCGCTGGTCGTCGGCATCGACGAGACGTTTCTCGCGACGCTGCACCGTACCGACGGCTATCTGCTCGTCGAACTGGAGCCGGTGGCGGAGCGGCCGACGACCGCCGCGGCGATGCTGTCGTGGCTCGATGCGGTCGCCGGCGGCTTCGAACGCGCGGTCGACAAGCAGACGTTGTACGAACGTGCCGCCAAGGCCTTCCGCACGCTGACCGGTTTCGACCGGGTGATGATCTACCGCTTTCTCGACGACGAGGCGGGCTGCGTCGTCGCCGAGGATCGCGATCCCGAACTCGGCTCGTTCCTCAACCATCATTTCCCGGCGAGCGACATTCCCCGCCAGGCGCGCGCGCTCTACATCCGCAACCGCACCCGCGCGATCCCCGACGCGGCCTATGCGCCGCAACCGCTGCGCCCGGCGCATCTGGCGAACATCGACCTCAGCGACGTCGCGCTGCGCAGCGTCTCGCCGATCCATCTCGAATATCTGCGCAACATGGGCGTCGAGGCCTCCGCCTCCATCTCCATCGTCAAGGACGGCCTGCTGTGGGGGCTGATCGCCTGCCACCACAACAGCCCGCGGCTGCTGCCCCTCGACGTGCGCGGCGCCGCGGCGACGCTGGCCAGCGGGCTGGCGCGCCAGATCCGGGCGAAGGAAGAGGCGGCCGCCTATCGCGAGCGGCTCAACCTGCGCGTGGTCGAGGACATGGTGACGCCGCGGCTGCAGGGCGACGTGCCGCTGCACGAGGCGATCGCCGGCATGAAGGGCGATCTCAGGGCGATGCTCAACGCCGACGGTTTCGCCGTGGTGACGCGCACCGCAGTGGTGACCGACGGCCGCTGCCCGTCGCCGAAGGTGCTCGGCACATTCGCCGATTGGGCGCGGAGCCGCGGCGGCGAGCCGGTGGCGACGCACATGCTGTCGACCATGATGCCGGGCGCGGCGGAGCATCGCGCCCTGGCCAGCGGCATGATCGCGCTGCCCTTGCGCGACGACGACGCGACGCTGATCTGGCTGCGCGCCGAGCGGATCCAGGAGATCGAATGGGCGGGCAATCCGCACAAGTCGGTGTCGCTGGCCCCGGGCGAGCGATTGTCGCCGCGGGCGTCGTTCGAGACGTGGAGCGAGACGGTGCGCGGCCGTTCGCGACGCTGGTCGCTCGAGGAGATCGAGGCCGCGCACCGGCTGCGCCGCCGCTTCCACGAGGCGCGGCAAGGCCAGCAATTGCGGGCGCTGAACCACGATCTCAACCTTGCGCTGGTTGAGAAGGACGCCCTGCTCGCGCAGAAGGACGTCCTGATGAAGGAGGTCAACCACCGGGTGCAGAACAGCCTGCAGCTGGTCGCCTCGTTCCTGCGACTTCAGGCCAAGACCGCGGGCGACGGCGCGGTCGCCGACCATCTTGCCGAAGCCCAGGCGCGCCTCGCTGCGGTCGCGCTGGTCCACCGCCGGCTGTACCGTGACGACCAGGTCGAGAGCGTCGATCTGTCACGCTATGTCGAGGAACTGGTCGCCGACATGCGCACCTCGCTGGGCGCCGATTGGGGCGCACAGATGCGACTCGATCTCGCCCCGGTGCTGGTCCCGACCGATCGTGCGGTGAACATCGGGCTCATCCTGACCGAGCTGGTCATCAACGCCAGCAAATATGCCTATGACGGCCGGCCCGGACCACTGTCGATCGCGCTCGAACAGCATGGCGCGCTGCTCCGGCTGATCGTCGCCGACCAGGGCCGTGGCAAGGGTCAGGGCGAAGGATTCGGCAGCCGGATGATGGCGGCGATGGTGCAGCGGCTCGACGGCGAGATCGCGTATCTCGACAATGATCCCGGCGTCAGAGCGATCATGACTGCCCCTATCGGGGCGTAAATCGCCCTATAATGGAAGGTTATTATAGCCGATTCCGCCGTATTGGGTAATTTTCAGCGAAATCTTCACCTGTATCAGCCATCCCGGTTGCATGACGGGTGGACGGGGACACAACAAGCTGCTGCGGATCGACGGGCGGCAAGTCGAACTGGGCATGTACATCCACGAACTCCATTGTTCGTGGCTGGACAACCCGTTCTGGCGCAAAAGCTTTTTGCTGACCGACGTGGCCGACCGGGATCGCGTGCGGCAATCGGTGCCAGGCGTCACCATCGATCTGTCCAAGGGCCGCGGGCTGACCCTGGTGAAGGCTGCCAGCCGCTTCCTACCGGCGGCGGCGGAGCATCGCGATCTGCCGCCCGCCGCCGTGCCGAAGCTGGTCCGGCGCCGTCCTGCCAACAGCCTCGACCGGGCGCGTGCCAGCGTCGAACAGGCGACCCAGGCGATCGCCGACCTGTTCGAGGAAGCCCGGCTCGGTCGCGCGATCGGGGTCGAGACACTCGACACCACGGTCGACGACCTGGCCGACGCCATGACGCGCGATGCGGCGGCGATGGTCACGGTGACCCGGCTCAAGGACACCGATCGCTACACCTATATCCATTCGGTCGCGGTCGGCGCGCTGATGATGGGGCTGACCCGTCACCTCGGCTATGACGAGGCGGACGTGCGCATCGCCGGCATGGCCGGGCTGCTCCACGACATCGGCAAGATGGCGGTTCCGTCGGCGATCGTCGGCAAGCCGGGCAGACTGACGCCGGAGGAGCTGGAGGTGATGCGCACCCATCCGGCCCGGGGCCACGGCACGCTGACCGCGATCGCCGCGCTCGATCCCCGCATCCTCGACGTCTGCCGCCATCATCACGAGAAGGTCGATGGTACCGGCTATCCGGATGCGCTGTCGGCGGAGGCGCTGTCGCCGTTCGCGCGCATATCGGCGATCTGCGACGTCTATGACGCGGTCACCTCGATCCGTGCGTACAAGCCGGCCTGGTCGCCGCATGCCGCGCTCGCCCGGATGCAAGCGTGGCACGGGCATTTCGACCCCGACCTGCTGCGCGCCTTCATCGTCAGCCTCGGCATCCAGCCGTTCGGCGCGCTGGTGCGGCTGCATTCCAACCGGCTCGGCCTCGTCGTCGCCGACGGCGACAGCCCGCAGGCCCCGATCGTCCGGGTCTTCTTCGACGTCGAGCGGCAATGCGAATTCGCGCCGATCGACGTCCCGAGTGCGCAGGACGCGATCATTCGCAGCGAGCGGGGCGAATATTGGTTCGGCGCGCGCTGGAACGCGGTGAATGCGGCCGCGATGGGTGACGGTGCCCCGCTGCCCGATGCCCTCCGGCAGGAGGCGCGGGCATGAGCACCGCGCTACACAGCGCGCCGCGGCGTCGGCTGCGGCTGGGGGGATGGCTGTGGCAGGCCCCCGCCCCCGCCGACGGCATGCCGTCCCCCGCCCCGGCCCCGGTGCGCGAGAAC
>JAEWJQ010000020.1 GCA_023386515.1 Pseudomonadota bacterium
GATGTCCGACATGCCCGCCTTGGGGCCCATCTTCATCTTGGAGGTGAGCGACTCGCCGCCGAACAGCCCGTTGCCGCCGATACCGACGCGCTTCTTGTCGATCAGCGTCGGCGCGAAATAGTCGGCGATGCCCTTGCGCTGCTTCTCGGTCGTCGCGCCGAGCAGCCAGAGCAGCAGGAAGAAGGCCATCATCGCCGTTACGAAGTCTGCATAGGCGACCTTCCAGGCGCCGCCGTGATGACCACCGCCGCCTTCGCCGATGATCTTCTTGACGATGATGATCTTGGGCGGCTGGTTGTTGCCGTGCGGCGCAGCGCGGGCCATCGGATGCGTCCTTCCCGCTTACTTGCCGCGCAGGCCGTCGAACACCTCGGCAAAGCCGGGCTGGTTCTTGTGCGCGATGCCGCTGCGCGCCGCCTCGATGACGAGCGGCTGCGGATGGCCGTGCAGCGAGGCGATGATGATCTGCTTGACGACGTGGTAGATGGCCGCATCGGCATGGATCACCTGCTTGAGCCGGCCGGCGAGCGGATTGACGATGCCGTAGGCGAGCAGCACGCCCATGAACGTGCCGACCAGCGCCGAACCGATCATGCCGCCGAGCACCGACGGCGGCTTGTCGATGGAGCCCATCGTCTTCACGATGCCGAGCACCGCGGCGACGATGCCGAGCGCGGGCAGCGAATCGGCGAGGCTGGTCAGCGTATGCTCCGGCCCCTCGACCTCGTGGTGATGGGTCTTGATCGCATGATCCATCACCTCTTCGACCGCATGCACGTCGAGCGTCCCGCTGGAAACGACGACGAGGCGCAAGGTATCGGCGATCAGATTGACCAACGTATGGTCGGCGAGGAGGCGCGGATATTCGGCGAAGACGGCCGAGGACTTCGGATCCTCGACATGCGGTTCGAGCGCGATCGGGCCATCCATGCGCAGCATCTTCATTAGCTTGCTGACCAGGAAGATGACGTCGAGATAATCCTGCTTCTTGTACTTCGGCCCCTTGAACACCTTGCCCAAGCCGCCGCCCATCGCCTTCAGCTCGGCGCCCGAATTGCCGATGATCAGCGCGCCAGCAGCGGCGCCGCCGATGATCAGCATCTCGTGCGGGATCGCCTCGAACACCGGGCCGAGCGCACCGCCGGTGATGGCGAAGCCGCCAAACACCATGCCGAGAAGAACAACGAGACCAATTGCAGGAAACACGGGCTACCCCCCAATGGCCGGTCCGTTCCGGCACCTGTCATGTCGGGTTAACCGGATTTCCTAGACAAACGGTTACCACGAAGGCGTTTAGCGGCAGCCGGATGATCGGAACGCAGTGACGCGGACGAGCGCGCGGCGCGCGCCACCATCGCCCTCCGCCGAACCCGGAGCGGACACGCCGTGCTTGTGGCCCGTTACTTGATGTAATCAAACAGCGACAGGCTGGAGAGCTTGCTAAAGCTCGCCTGCGTCGCGGACAGTTGCGTCATCATCTGCTGCAGCTGGACGATCGCGTCGGTGACGTCGACGTCCTGCAACTTGGAGCGCAGATCGGCACGATCGGTATTGGCGGTGGTCTGCAGCTGCTGCTGCAGATCGATGCGGGCACCGCGCGCGCCGACCGACGCCTGGACGTTGGCGACCTGATCGATCGACGCCTTGATGTCGTCGAGCCCTTGCGAAACCGCAGTCGAGACGTCGCCACCGGCGTTGAGCGCCGTGGCCAGCTGACTGAGCGCGGTCAGCGCGTCCTTGCCGTTGCCGAGATTGAAGATGCGCGACGCACTTTCCGTCGCCTGCACCGTCTGGCCATCGGCGATCGGCACCTCCGAGACGTTGGTCGTCGCATAGGTGAAGGTGCCGTCGCCATTATCCTTGACCGCCGGCGTTCCTTCGGGCGTGCCGAACAGCGGCTGGCCACGGACGTTGGTGCTGTTGGCGAGGCCAGTGATCGCACCGATGATCGATTGCAGTTCGGTGCCGATCATCTTGCGCGTCGCGTCGGTCTGCGTGCCATTGGCGGCTTGGGTCGCAAGTTCTGTGGCGCGGGTCAGCTGATCGTTGATCTGCTTGAGCACGCTGTCCGCCTGGTCGAGCAGCGAGCCGGCCATGGTCATGTTGTTGCCGTAGACCGTCGCATCCGCGTCCTTGCGATCGAGTTCGGCGAGCTGTGCGGCCGCGTTGGGGTCGTCCGAGGCGCGCTGAATCTTCTTGCCGGTCGCGATCTGCGTCTGCAGCACCGCGGCGCGATCGTTCATTTTCGACAGGCGGCTCGCCGCATTGTCGTAGAACATGCTGGTGGAGATCTGCATGGCGCGGCCTACCGGATGTCGAGGATGGACTGCATGGTTTCGCGCGCGACCTGGATCACGCGGCTGGATGCGGCATACGCCTGCTGGAAGCGCATCAGGTCGACCGCCTCCGAGTCGAGGTTGACGCCGGTGGAGGTGGACAGCGCGGTCGCCGCCCCGTCGCGGATCGCGGTCTGCGCATCGGCGATCGTGGACTTCTGCTTATAGGCCGTGCCGTTGTCGGTGATCATGCCGGACAGCGTCGATTCGAACGCCTTGCCCTGACGCGACTGTTCCAGAATGCTGAGATTGCTCGAATCGCGCTTGCCGCCGCCGGGCGCCGCCGCGGCGATCTTGCTGCCATCGGTGAAGCCCGCCGCGAGCGTGATGTCGGTCGGCGAATCGCCGACCGCGAAGATCGCGGTGCCCTTGACCCCGTTCTGATCCTCGCCCGCCGCCTGATTGTCGTTGACCGTCTTGACGAAGCTGCTGGTCAGGCCGTTGAGCGCGTCGCGATTGGCGGCGACGCGCTGCGCGCCGTCGGTGATGCCCGCGATCGTGCCGCCGTTGGGCGTCAGCTGCGTCGCGATGCCGTCGACGATCTGCGAGAAGGTCGCCTGGCCATTGTCGTCGCGCTCGTAGCTGACGATGCCGGAGCTATTGCCCTTCACGAACGGCGCGCCGCTCGATTGCGCCAGCGTGACGGTGGAGCGGCCGAGAGAATCGAAGCTGACCGACAGGTCGACCTGTTCGCTCATCTTGGTCAGGATCTGGTCGCGCTGATCCATCAGCTGCGCGGCGGCGGTGCTGCCCGGCGCGGCACGCCCCAGACCGTCGTTGATGCCGGCCAGCGAGGTACCCAGCGACGACAGGTCGGTCGCGGCCTGGCGGCCCGCCGTGTCGAGATCGGTATCGATCTGGTCGAAGGCCTGGCCGGTCGCGCTGAACGACACCGCCAGCGTGTTGGCCGCGCTGTACATGCTGGTGCGCAGCGCGCTCGAATCGGGCTCGGCGGCCAGCGACTGCGATGCCGCGAAGAAGGAGGTCATGCGCGACGTCAGCGCGTTGCCGGTCAGCGCGCCGTCGATCCGGTCGAGCCAGGTCGCGCCCTTGGTGGTGCGGCTGAGATCGGACGTCGAGGCGCGTAGCGCGGCGGTGGAATAGGTATCGCTGGACCGCGCGATGCCGGTCAGCGTGACGCCGTTGCCCGCGCCATATTGATTGACCGAGCCACTGCCGCCCGGAACCTCGGCAACCTGTACGGTGCGACGGGTATAGCCAGCCGTTCCCACGTTGGCGATGTTCTCGCCGACGGTGGCTAGCGCGGTCTGGTACGCGCGGACGCCCGAGGCGCCGATGGCGAGCAGGTCGCTCATGATGTCGTCGGGTCTGCCGCCGAACCGTTAAGATCCGATTGCGACTTGGCGAGGAAAGAGGTCATCGCCTTGCCGATACCGATCGGCGTATGCTCGGCCATCGTCTGCGCCAGACGCTGGTCCTGCATGTCGGTAAAGGTGTCGATCGCTTTCGAATCGAACAACGGTTCGGCGAGATGGGTCTGGCGCATGCTTTTCAGCATCATGCCGGTGAACACCGCCTCGAATTTCTCGCCGGCCTTCTTGAGATTGTCGGCGTTCTTCAGCCGCGACGTGTCGGTCGACAGGCCACCGGCGGTCGACTGGAGCGCCTGCGGCGCGGCGGCGAGCGGCGTCGTCACAGGACGACGAGCTCCGCCTTGAGGCTGCCCGCCTCCTTGAGCGCCTCGAGGATGGCGACCAGATCCGCCGGCGAGGCGCCGATCGCGTTCACCGCCTTGACGACATCGGCCAGCTTGGGCCCGGGATTCAGAAGGAACATCGGCTTCTTCTCTTCCTCGACGGCGACGTTGGAGCGTTGCTGCACCGCGGTCTGGCCCTGGCTGAACGGCGCCGGCTGGCTGATCCGTTGGTTCTCGTCGATGCGCACGGTCAGCTTGCCGTGCGTCACCGCGGCCGGACCCACTCTGACCGCAGAGGATATAACGACCGTTCCGGTGCGGGCATTTACAATTACTTTTGCGGGCGGCTCGGCGGAGACGACGTCGAGGTTCTCGATCGTCGACATCAGCGTCGCGCGCACGTCCGCCCCCTGCGGCGCACGCACTGCCACCGACACCGCGTCGACCGCCTGGGCGGTGCCGAAACCAAGCGTCTTGTTGATCGCGGCGGCGACGTTCTGCGCGGTGGTGAAATCGGCGCGCTGCAGGTTGAAGGTGAGAGTCGGCGCGGTGTCGAAGCCGGTCTGCACCGCGCGCTCGACAGTGGCCCCTTCGGGGATACGGCCGGTCGAGGGCACGTTGACGACGATCCGCGATCCGTCCGCTCCCTCCGCACCGAGGCCGCCGACGGCCAGGTTGCCCTGCGCCATCGCGTAGACCTGGTTGTCGGCGCCGAGCAGCGGAGTCAGCACCAGGCTGCCGCCGCGCAGCGACTTGGCCTTGCCCATCGAGGCGACGGTGATGTCGAGACGCTGGCCGGGCTTGGCGAACGGCGGCAGCTCGGCGGTGATCATCACCACCGCGGCGTTCTTCATGCCGGGATTGGCGCCCGGCGGCAGCTGCAGCCCGAAGCGCGAGGCGACCGCCTTCAGCGACTGAACGGTATATTCGAGATTGTCGTCGCCCGTGCCGGGCAGGCCGACGACCACGCCATAGCCGGTCAGCTGGTTCGAACGGATGCCCTGGAAGCCGCCGAGATCCTTGATCCGGTCGGCATGGGCAGGCGCAGTCGCGACGAACAGCGACAGCAGGCCGAGGAAGAGCGCACGCAAGGTCATGTCGGAAATCCTGCCACCGCCATGGTTACCGAACCGCTAACCATGGCGCGGTGAGGGTTAGAACGGGCTAATCACGGAGAAGAAGCGGCTCAGCCAGCCCTGACGACTGGCGCGGGCGACATCGCCCTTGCCGGTGTAGGCGATCTGCGCATCGGCGACGCGGGTCGAGGGCACGCGGTTCTCCGAATCGACATCGGCGGTGCGTACGATGCCCTTGATGCGGACGAATTCGTCGCCACGGTTAAGCGTGACGCGCTTCTGCCCCTGCACCAGCATCGTGCCGTTGGGATAAACCTGCGCCACCGTCACCGAAATCTCGCCCGACAGCGAATTGGCCTGATCGGCGGCACCCTTGCCGTCGAAATTGCGCGCGCCGCTCGCCGACACGTCGCTGTTCTTGAACAGGCTGAGCGGACCGGTGGCGGGCGGCGTGATGCTGCCCGAGCCGGACGAATCGAGCTTCGAACTCGCCGATTTCGACGCGGCGGTGCGCTCGACCAGCACGATGGTCAGCGGGTCGCCGACCTTGCGCGCGCGCCAGCCCTCGTAAAGGGCGGCATAGCCGTCACCGGCCTGGAAGATGGCGCCATTGGCGGGTGCGGCGACCGGCTGCGCCACCGGCGCGCGGGTGACGCTGAAATCCTCCGGCGGCGTCTTCTTGCCGAAGATGCCGGCCTGCGCGTCACCGGGGGTAAGCGCGGCAAGGACGAGCAGCCCAGATGCCGCGGCGAGCGCGAGTTCGGCCCAATAGGCGCCGAGGCGGAACGGGGTGGGAGCGCGGGAAGCCATGATTCGGGTACCGATCAGAGGTTCTGGTTGACGTATTTGAGCATGTCGTCGGTCGCCGAGATCATCTTGGAATTGACCTCATAGGCGCGCTGCGTCTCGATCATGTCGACGAGTTCCTCGACGACGTTGACGTTGGACGCCTCGAGATTGCCCTGGCGGATGTTGCCGCGGCCGTCCTGGCCGGCGATTCCCATGTTGGCCGCGCCGGACGAGGCCGTCTCGCGCAGGTAATTGTCGCCGACCGACTGGAGGCCGGTAGGATTGGGGAAGCTGGCGATCTGGATCTGGCCGAGGTTGGTCGCATCGGTCTGGCCGGGCACCTGGGCGGTGACCGTGCCGTCGGTGCCGATCGACACCGACGTGGCATTGGCCGGAATGGTGATGCCGGGCATCACCTGATAGCCTTCGGACGTGATCAGCTGGCCTTCGGGGCTGCGCGCGAAATTGCCGGCGCGGGTGTAGCCGAGATTGCCGCCGGGCAGCTGGATCTGGAAATAGCCGTCGCCGTCGAGCGCGAGGTCGAAGCTGTTGCCGGTCTGCTGCAGCGACCCCTGCGTATCGATCCGCGCCGTGCCCTGGATGCGCACGCCGGTGCCGAGATTGAGACCGGTGGCATATTTGGTGTCGGCGGTCGACGACGCGCCGGGCGCGGTGATCGTCTGATAGGCCAACGTTTCGAATGCGGCGCGGTCCTTCTTGAACCCCGTCGTCGAGCCGGTGGCGAGGTTGTTCGAGATGACGCGCATGCGCGTGTCCTGGGCGTCGAGCCCGGTACGCGCGATATGCATGGCTGCGGATGACATGCTCTTCTTCCCTTAGCTCGGCAGACGCATCACGGAGGTGCTGCTCTCGTCCATGTCCTTGGCCGATTTCATGAGGTTGGCCTGCACCTCGTAGCTGCGCTGATTCTCGATCATGTCGACCAGCGCCTGCGTCATGTTGACGTTGGAGCCTTCCAGCGCGCCGCCCTGCACCTTGGCGTCGAGGTTGGCCGGCAGGGTGCCGCCGCCGCGTACGCGCAGCAGATTGTCGAGCCCCTTGACGGTATCCGCGCCCTTGGTGCTGGCGAGCTTCAGCCGATCGACGATCTGCGGGTTCTTGGGATCGCCACCCTGGGGCACGATCGAGATCGTGCCGTCCGGGGCGATCGTCAGGCTGTCGTGCGGCGGGATGGTGATCGGCCCGCCCTGCCCCTGGACGATATAGCCGTCGCCGGTCTGCAGCACGCCGGTCGGCGCGACCTCCAGATCGCCGCGGCGGGTATAGGCTTCGCTGCCGTCGGCGGCCTGCACCGCCAGCCAGTCGCTGTTGCCCGATACCGCGACGTCGAGCGCGCGGCCGGTCGACTGGATCGCACCCGGGGTACGATCCGCGTCGGTGACCTCTTCGCTGGTCGGCATGCGCGCCTCCAGCGTCGACCCGCCTCCCTTGAGCAGGATGCGGTCGAAGACGACGCGATCGGCGCGGAAGCCGGTGGTGGACGCGTTCGCCATATTGTTGGCGATGGCCGCCTGCGCCGCCATGTGCGCCTTGAGGCCCGTCGCCGCGGTATAGACCAGCTTGTCCACTTACCTGCTCCCTGCGCCGTCGCGGTCGATCAGCTGCGGATGTTGAAGATGGTCTGCGACACCTGGCTGGCGGTATCGAGCGCCTTGGCATTCGCCTGGAAGTTGCGCTGCGCCGCGATCAGGTTGACCAGCTCTTCGGTGATGTCGACGTTCGAACCCTCGATCGTGCCCGACATCAGCGACCCGAAGCCGTCGGCCGAAGCCGAACCGAGCTTCGCCGCGCCCGACACGCCGGTCGCCGCCCAATAGCTGTTGCCGATCTGGCGCAGGCCGGTCGGGGTCGAGAAGCTCGACAGCGCGACCTTGCCGAGCGGGACGATGTCGCCGTTCGAGAAGCTCGCCTGGATCAGGCCGGCGTCGGTGACGGTGACCCCCGACAACTGGCCGACCGGCACGCCGTCCTGCGTCTTGGCGTTGACCGAGAAGGCCGAGGGCAGCTGCGTCGAATTGGCGAGGTTGAGCGTCACGCCCTGCGCCGCGGCGCCGGAGTTCGGCACGAACTGGTCGTAGGCGATCGACTTGGCGCCGGCGGTGCCGTTGACCGAGGCGAGCGCGCCCTTGCTGTCGAAGGTGAGCGTGACGGGCGCGGGCTTGCCGTTCGCGTCCATCTGATTGTTCACCGACAGCTGCTGGTCGCCGACGAAGCTGTACACCGACCAGGTACCGAGCGTCGGCGGGTTGGCGTTCGCATCAGCGTCGGCGGTGCGGACGTAATAGCTGGTCATCGTCTGCGGATTGCCGTTCGCGTCGTAGATGCGTGTCGCGACCGAGTTGTTGTAGGTGGTCGGGTCGGTGCGGACGAACGGCTTGGCCGCGGTCGGCGCCTTGACCGTCGAGGTCGCCGACAGCTGCACCGCGGTCGACACGTTCGCCGTGCCCTTGGGCGTGCCGCTGGTCTGCTGGATCTGCAGCTGGGTCAGGCCCGACTGGCTGGTGGAGGTGACGTTGCCGTCGCTGTCGACCGGGTAGACGAGCAGGTACGAACCCTGCGCATCGACGACGTTGTTGTTCGAATCGACCGAGAAGCTGCCGTTGCGGGTATAGGCGAGCGCGTCGCTGACGCCGGTGGTGCGCAGCGTGAAGAAGCCCTCGCCGACCAGCGCCAGATCGAGCGCGTTCGACGTGGTGGTCAGATTGCCTTCCTTGAACTGCTGCGCCGAGCCCTTCACCACGACGCCCGAGCCGACCATCTTGCGCGGATCGGTCGACACGCTGGACGCGATGATGTCGGCGAATTCGGTGCGGCTCTTCTTGAAGCCGGTGGTCGAGACGTTGGCCATGTTGTGCGAGATGGTCGCCATGTCGGTCTGCGAGGCCTGCAGGCCGGACAAAGAGGTGAAGAAGGACATCGGGTTTACTCCTGAGAGAAGGCTGGCGGGGAGAGTGGGTGGTTCAGGTGGCGGAGCGGACGTCGGCCGGCTTCACGTCGCCGACCCCGACGACCTTGAGCACGGGCGAGCCGCTGGAGGGCAGCGACACCGATTCGACCGGCGCCCAGACCAGGCTGTTCGCGGCGATGTCGGTATTGGCGTTGGCGGCGGCGACGCTGATCGTGAACGGGCCGTTGGTGACGGCATTGCCGTCCTCGTCCTTGCCGTCCCACTGCCAGTTGGCGCTGCCCGCCTTGGTCGCGCCGAGCTGCAGCTGGCGGACGGTGCCGCCATTGGCATCGGCGATCGACACGGTGACCTGCGTCGCGTCCTTGTCGAGCTCGACCGCACCGTCGAGCGAGCCGTCGGCGCGCGCATAGGCGGTGCTGCCCTGGACCAGCACCGTCTTGCCGACGTAGCTCATCGCATCGGCCGCGGTGGAGCCGCCGAGCTTGGTGGCGAGATTGGACAGCGTCGTGTTCATCTGGCTGATGCCGGCGACCGACGAGAATTGCGCCATCTGCGCGACCATCTGCGTGTTGTCGACCGGATTGAACGGATCCTGGTTCTTCAGCTGCGCCGTCATCAGCGCGAGGAAGTCGGACTGGTCGAGCGTCGTCTTGGTGCCCGTGGTCGAAACCTTGGGGGTGGTCAGCGATGCGGTGGTGGCGATGCCCATCGAGGCATAGTCGGTGGTGGTGGAGTCTACCATGGTCAGCGGCCCAGCTTGAGGGTGTCGAGCGTGAGCTGCTTGGCAGTGTTCATCACTTCGACGTTGTTCTGGTACGAGCGCGCGGTCTCCATCATGTCGACCAGCTCGCGGGTCTCATCGACGGCGGCTTCGTAGATATTGCCGTCCTTGTCGGCCAAGGGATTGGCCGGGTCGTAGCGCTTGGTCGGCGTTTCGCCGGCGGTGACGATCTTCTCGACGTCGACCGTGGCGAGGCCGTTGGCGGCGTCGAAACTGGTGCGGAACACCGGCTTCATCGTCTTGTAGGCGGCGTCCGCCGAGCCGGCGATGCCACCGACGTTGGCGAGGTTCGACGCAGTGGTGTTCATCCGCAGCAGTTGCGCGCTCATCGCGCGGCCGGCGACCTGGAACACGCTCATGGGATTGTCGGCCATGGCTTATTCCCCCTTCAGCGCGCGGGTGATCTGGCCGATCCGCCCGTTCAGGAACGACAATGTCGTCTGATACTGGACGGCGTTCTCGGCGAAGGCGGTCTGCTCCTGCGACAGTTCGACGGTATTGCCGTCCATCGAGGTCTGCAGCGGCACGCGATATTTGGTCGCGGCGCCGATGCCCTGCGCGTCATTGTCGCTCTCGGCCGACGCGAGCGCCGCCTTGAAATCGATGTCGCGCGCCTTGAACCCGGGCGTCGACGCGTTGGCGATGTTCGACGCGAGCACGCCCATACGCTGCGAACGCACCTCCAGCGCGGCCCCGTGAACTCCGAACAGCGTATCTGCGGCCATCGGCCCTTGATCTCCGGCGCACCATTGCGCTGCCAGGGACTAAGCAACCGTCGTGCCAATTTCGCAGGACCCACGGGAATCGCATAGTTTTTTGAAGCCGACCGCGCCCGGACGGCAGGCCGGCAAGTGACCGGCAAGGCGGACGGCAAAGCCTTGCCGGTCGGCGGCAAGCCTTGCCGGTAGATCGACTGATCGCTTGCCGGTGCCGCCCTGCAGTGCCGTGTGACCCGGCCCCGTGGTTAATTGGCCCGCCCCTTGCATCTTGTGACGCGGCATGATGATCGCCCAATTCCTCGACCCGGTCGCGCTGGCCATCGT
>JAEWJQ010000026.1 GCA_023386515.1 Pseudomonadota bacterium
CCTATGCGCTGATGGAGGGCGAGCTCGGCGTCCTGCAGGTCGAGAAGAAGATCAAGAGCCGCGTCAAGCGCCAGATGGAGAAGACGCAGCGCGAATATTACCTCAACGAACAGCTGAAGGCGATCCAGCGCGAGCTGGGCAACAGCGATGACGAAAGCGACGGCGACGAGATCGCCGAGCTGACGCAGAAGATCGCGACGCTGAAGCTGTCGAAGGAGGCGCGGACCAAGGCGACCGCCGAGCTGAAGAAGCTCAAGACCATGGCGCCGATGAGTGCCGAGGCGACGGTGGTGCGCAACTATCTGGACGTGCTGCTCGGCCTGCCCTGGGGCAAGAAGAGCAAGGTCAAGAAGGACATCGCCGCCGCGCAGGCGGTGCTGGACGAGGACCATTACGCGCTGGAGAAGGTCAAGGACCGGATCGTCGAATATCTCGGCGTGCAGGCCCGGATGAACAAGCTGAAGGGGCCGATCCTGTGCCTCGTCGGCCCGCCGGGTGTCGGCAAGACCAGCCTCGGCAAGTCGATCGCCAAGGCGACCGGGCGCGAGTTCATCCGCCTGAGCCTCGGCGGCGTGCGCGACGAGGCGGAGATCCGCGGCCCTCGGCGCACGTATATCGGTTCGCTGCCGGGCAAGATCGTCACCAACCTGAAAAAGGCCGGGACCAGCAACCCGCTGTTCCTGCTCGACGAGATCGACAAGCTGGGCCAGGATTTCCGCGGCGACCCGGCGTCGGCGCTGCTCGAGGTGCTGGATCCCGAACAGAATGCCAAGTTCAACGACCATTACCTCGAGATCGACATCGACCTGTCCGACGTGATGTTCGTCTGCACCGCGAACACGCTCAACCTGCCGCAGCCGCTGCTCGACCGGATGGAGATCATTCGGCTGGAAGGCTATACGGAGGATGAGAAGGTCGAGATCGCCGAGCGGCACCTGCTGCCCAAGGTGATCGGCGAACATGGCCTGAAAGCCGGCGAGTTCACGCTGACCCATGACGGGCTACGCGCGCTCATCCAGCGCTATACCCGCGAAGCCGGCGTGCGCACGCTGGAGCGGGAGATCGCCAAGCTCGCCCGCAAGGCGCTGCGCCAGATCCTTGAGGGCAAGACCGAGCACGTCACGATCACGCCCGACAATCTCCATGAGTTCGCCGGCGTGCAGAAGTTCCGCCACGGACTGTCGGAGACTGAGCATCAGATCGGCGCGGTCACCGGCCTCGCCTGGACCGAGGTCGGCGGCGAGCTGCTGACGATAGAGAGCGTGACGGTGCCGGGCAAGGGCGCGGTGAAGACGACCGGCAAGTTGGGCGACGTGATGAAGGAATCGGTCCAGGCCGCCTTCAGCTTCGTCCAGGCGCGTAGCCCGAGCTACGGCATCAAGCCGTCGCTGTTCCACCGCAAGGACATCCATATCCACCTGCCCGAAGGGGCGGTGCCGAAGGATGGTCCGTCGGCGGGCATCGGCCTCGTCACCTCGATCGTCTCGACGCTGACCGGCGTCGCGGTGCGTAAGGACGTCGCGATGACCGGCGAGGTGACGTTGCGCGGTCGCGTGCTGCCGATCGGCGGGCTGAAGGAAAAGCTGCTCGCCGCACTGCGCGGCGGTATCGAGACGGTGCTGATCCCGCAGGAGATTGAGAAGGACCTCGCCGACATCCCGCAGAACATCAAGGACGGGCTGACCATCGTGCCGGTCAGCCATGTCGATGAGGTGCTGCGCCTGGCGCTGACCGAGCCGCTGGAGGCGATCGACTGGACCGACGCGGACGAGCTCGCCGCGCTGCCGCCGGCCGGTGTTGCGCCGGCGGGGGGAGAATTGCACCATTAATTAAGACGATTGTCGTCAATCGCCGCCATCGGTCGTCCGGCCGGTGGGGCATTGACTCGTACCGTACGTACGGCCTTACTGGTCTTTCGGCCTGGCCGCACGATTCTTACCGTTTTGAAGGGGGCAGTTTTTCCGATGAACAAGCAGGAGCTGATCGCCACGGTCGCCGACACGTCGGGCCTGGCCAAGAGCGACGCGATCAAGGCGGTCGAGGCCGTGTTCGAGGCGATTTCCGCCAGCCTGAAGAAGGGCGACGAAGTGCGGCTGGTCGGTTTCGGCACTTTCTCCGTGTCGAAGCGCAAGGCGTCGACCGGGCGTAACCCGCGCACGAAGGAGCCGATGACGATCAAGGCGTCGAACCAGCCGAAGTTCAAGGCCGGCAAAGGCCTGAAGGATTCGGTCAACTGATCGACAAGATCGGGCTGGACAGGCGGCATCCCGCCGCCTAAAGGCCCGCTTCCCGAGAGTTTCGGGCGCGTAGCTCAGCGGTAGAGCACACCCTTCACACGGGTGGGGTCACAGGTTCAATCCCTGTCGCGCCCACCATATCAGCCCGCACGGTCCCCGGACCTGCGGGCTTTTTGGTCTTTGCCAAGACCCTCTGGCGCGGGCGGCAGGACGTCAGATGCGCTGCTCGATCGCCAGGTCGGCGAAGTCGAGTTCCTCTTCCAGCCGGTGGAAGGCATCGTCGCCGATCGTGCCGTCGCGGCGCAGCGCCAGCAGCCGATCGCGCCGTTCCGCCGAGACGCGTCGGCGCAGCGCCTTGGCCGGTAGGATCGCCCGACCGTCGCCCTCCTCGGCATCGGCGGCGGTCCGGCATTCGATGTGGAGTTCGTCACGCAACACGCAAGCCTCGTCGCTGTCGTCGCCGTCGATCGCGGCAAGCCCCGTCTCGGCCAGCGCGATGCGCGCGAGCCGGACCTCGCGCTCGACCGGGCCATCGTCCTCCAGCGCCAGCCAGCGGCCCAGCGGCTTGAGCGTCAGCCCCTGGATGACGAGGGTGCCGAGCGTCACGGCAAAGGCGACGAACAGCA
Source organism: Pseudomonadota bacterium (assembly GCA_023386515.1). The sequence continues at coordinate 2,864 of JAEWJQ010000026.1, forward strand.
GCAGGTCGCGATGCGGAAAGCCCGCGGGCAGCGCCAGCGCAGTGCCGACGGTGACGATGCCGCGCATCCCCGCCCAGCCGATGATCACCCCGCTGCGCCAGTCGGCATGACTGTCGTCCGCGACGCGCGCGCCGCGCAGCCACAGCCAGCGATTGTAGCCGAACACCCAGAGCAGGCGCAGCACGATGACGGTCGCCAGGACGGCGGCGGCGACCAGGCTCCATTCCGCGACAGCGCCGGGCGGCGCGTGGCGGATCACCGGGCCGAGCTGCAGGCCGATCAGCACGAAGGCGAGCGCGGTGAGGACGACGACCGCCGTATCCCAGACGGCATAGGACGGCACGCGCAGCCGCGCCGGGGTGCGGGCGGGCGCGGAACGCGCGATCGTCATCGCATAGGTGACGACCGTCAGGATCGCCGACAGGTGCAGGCTTTCCGCCAGCACCCAGACGCCGAAGGTCGCGACGAACTGGAGGATGATCGAACTCGGCGCGTCGCTGATGTCGCGGGTGAGCCCGCTCCAGACCAGCGCGATCACCGGCCCGGCGACCAGGCTGCCGACGACCGAGAGGAGGAAGGTCGGTGCGATGGCGGTGGCGGTGATCGTGCCGCCCGACACTGCGGCGGTCACCGCCAGCCGGTAGATCAGCAGCGCCGATGCGTCGTTGAGCAGCGATTCCCCTTCGAGGATGACGTTGAGCCGGTGCGGTGGCGAAACCTGTCGCAATGCCGCGGTCGCCGCGGCGGCGTCGGGCGGCGCGACGATGGCGCCGAGCGCGATCGCCGCTGCCCACGACAGATCGGGCACCAGCCAGTGCGCCACCGCGGCGACGCCGATGGTCGTCAGTCCCACCGCCACCACGACCAGTTGCAGCACGGCACGCCAGTTCGCCTTGAGATCGCGCGGCGACGTGTCGAACGCCGCGTCGAGCAGGATCGGCGCGACGAACAGCGCCAGCACCAGCGACGGATCGAGCGAGAAGGGCAATTCGACCGCGACCAGCGCCAGCAAGGCACCCGCGACCGCCAGCAGGGTGGGAAAGGGCACGCCGCTCCGGTGCGACAGGCCGCGCAGCAGAACCGCGCCTGCCAGCATCGCGAGGATCGATTCGAAGGCCTCCATCGATGGGCTAACGCTTCATCGCCACAGTCGGCCCATCGCGCCTTCGGCTGAGAGGCGCTGGCGGTCTGCCGCGCCGTCACTGAAACGTCACGCAATCGCAACGTTAGCGTCACGCGAATCTCATGCCGGCGTCATCTAGCGCGCCTAACCGCCGGGACGGGATCGGCGCAGGGGGTTCTTCCGCCGGTCAGGGGCACAGCCCGCCCATCAACGACATATGACCCGGGAGCTATCGATCATGGCGAGCAAGACGCGCTTCGGCAATTTCCTGATGATCACGACGGCGGCCGCAGCGCTGGCGAGCTGTGGCGGTGCCGACAACGTCGCGTCGCCGGGCGCGGGCAGCGTCG
>JAEWJQ010000028.1 GCA_023386515.1 Pseudomonadota bacterium
GATGGGGATATAGGGGAGGTTGGGTGACTTATCGAGGGGGTGGCAGGAATCCTCCCCGGCACGGGGAGGGAGACAAGCCGAAGGCGGTGGAGGGGGCCGTCCGCAAGCGTTGCGCCGTGTGGAAAGCCCCCTCCGTCAGCGCCGATGCGCTGCCACCTCCCCGCGGGCGGGGAGGATTTGGTGTCAGGCCCCTCCCGCCGGGGGAGCCTTCAGTGCTTAGAAGCCGACGTGAGCGCCGAGCGAGAAGACCAAGGCATGGGCGTTGGTCAGCGTACCGTTGGTCAGCACCGGCGTCTGCGCGGCGGTACCGGCATAGGCCGCGGTCACGCGGTCGATCGACGCATCCTTGAAGTCGACGTAATTGCCGGCGAAGTCGATGCCGATCCGCGGGGTCAGCTGGAAGGTGCCGCCGGCGCCATAGTTCCAGCGATCCGCATCCGGCACGCGGGCGTCGCGCAGACCGTTCTGGGTCGGCGTGTTGGCGTGCTGCACGCCGGCACGCAGGGTCAGCGCGGGCGAGACCATGTAATCGAAGCCGCCGGCCTGGCTCCAGCTGTCGCGGTAGTTCTCCGGCAGCGCGACGTTGAGCGGCGAGCCGAGACGGATCGCGTCGAACTTGCTCCAATTATAGCGGACGATCTGGGCGTTGAAGGTCAGCGGCGAGGCGAGCTTGAAGCGGCCCGAGACGATCGTCTGCGCCGGCGTGTAGAAGGTCGCCTTCAGGCCCGAGGTGGTCGTATTCTGCGTGCTCGGGAACGGAGCGCCGAGACCACTGACCGTCAGGTCACCGGTCAGCGTGTGCTTGATCCGCGACTTGTAGCTGACGCCGATCGTCGCCCAGCTGTTGTGCATCTGCATGCCGGCCGACCAGCCGAGATCCCAGCCGTCGCCTTCCAGCTTCTGGCGGCCGTCGGTCGTCGAGGTCAGATTGGGCAGCGCGTTGCCGAGGCTGGCATAGACGTGCTCGACATTGACGCCGCCGCCGATGCGCAGCCAGTCGGTCGGCGCGATCGCCAGGCTGGGCTGGATATCGATCGTCTGCAGCTTGGTGCGCAGCGCGCTGTAGCGGGTCCAGCTGGTCGGTGCGTAATCGGTGGTGAAGCTGTATGGCGAGGTGACGGCGAGGCCGACCGCGACCTTGTCGCCGAACGGCACCGCGACCGCGCCCGACGGCAGCACGCCGTTGTTGATCGGGTCCTTGGCGCTCTGGTCGCCGCCGACCGGGCGGTAATTGGCCGGATTGGCGCAGCTGACGCCGGCCGGGCGGCAGATCACCGTGCCGTTGTTGTTGACCCGGCCCTTGGGCAGGATCACCGCGGCCTGAATCGCCGCTTCGGCGCGGTCGATGCCCGCGATCGACGCCGGATTCCACCACAACGACTGCGCGCCGGTATCGGCACCCTCGCCCGAGAAGGCGCGACCGGCGCCGCGGGCGGACTGTTCCTGAAGGTAGAAGGCCTGGGCGTGGGCGGCGGCGCTCCAGCCGGCCGAGGCGAGCAAAGCGGTGGCGGTCAGCGCGACCTTGTTACGCAGAGACATGGTAATACCCTTTGGTTGTCATCGAAAAAGAGAGATCAGCGCAGGCGCGTCCAGGTCTGCGTCTTGCAGAGCGGGACGAAGATACAGCCGCGCACCTTGAGCGTGTTGGCGTCGATCGGGGTGACAGTGGCCTTGTAGGTCTTGCCCTCGTCGGCCTTGTAGATCGAACCGCCGGTCCAGGCGTCGCCGTCGGCCTTGAAGCCGCTGAGCAGCAGCAGCCCCTTGAGCGGGCGATTGCGCAGCTTGGGGTCGGAATTCTTGGTGTCCTTGAGGTCCGGCTGCGTCCGCAGCAGTTCGGAGGTGACGAGGCGGCCGCAGATCGACGGGCCGCAGCGCTGGATCTCGACCACGCCGCCGCGCGTCTCGGTCTTCCAGGTGCCGATCGCGGAATCCGCAGACGGGGCGGCGACCGGGGCGGCGGCGAGCAAGGCGCCAAGCAGAAGCAGGGACATGATGAAACTCCTCTCCGAACTTTGCCCCCGCTAACAGCCGCGGGGGCGGACAGTGACCTTGGTCCTGGACGCCGCATGCTTGCGGTCGTCTTACCAGCACGCCACGTCAGTCGAGCGACCTAATCGCGAGCCGGCTGCCCTATACGGCAGTCACCGGCCGGCCTAGTCGCGGTGGCGGCGCTGTCAACCCTGCAAAACCGTCAGAATGCCTCCAGTTCCAGAGCCATTGTAGAGCGTTTGCCGGTCTTGATCGCGAGAAAGGCCGCGGTCGCCTGCGGCAGGATGCGGTCGAAGAAGAAGCCGGCGGTGGCGAGCTTGGCCCGGTAGAAGGCGGCATCGTCGCTGCCCTCGGCGAGGCGATCGGTGGCGATCTTCGCGGCCTTGAGGAAGCAGTGGCCGATGCCGACCAGGCCCATCAGGCGCAGATAGTCGGTGGCGGCGGCGCCCGCCTCCTCCGCGTCCTTCATGCCCTTTTGCGCGATCGTCGCGGTCGACAGCTGCAGCGCGCCGAACGCCTGTTGCAGGCCGGCGGTCATGCCGGCGAGCGCCTTGTCGGGCACGCCTGCCATCTGCTCGCACAGATTGGACACGGCGTGGAAGAACGGGCGGAGCTGGCGGCCCATATGCGCGGGCATCTTGCGCCCGACCAGGTCGAGCGCCTGGACGCCGTTGGTGCCTTCGTAGATCTGGCAGATGCGCGCGTCGCGGACGAACTGCTCGACGCCGGTCTCGCGGATATAGCCGTGGCCGCCGTGGATCTGGACGCCATGGTTCGCCGCCTCGAAGGCGAGGTCGGTGAAGAGCGCCTTGACCACCGGGGTGACGAGCGCGACGAAATCGGCGGCGCGCTGGCGCAGCTCGGGATCGTCGGCGTGCTTTTCCGCGTCGAGCGCGCGGGCGGCCCATTGGCCGAGCATGCGGCACCCTTCGGCATAGGCGCGCATCGTCATCAGGCTGCGGCGGACGTCGGGGTGGACGATGATCGGGTCGGCGGGCAGGTCCGGGCGCGCCGGGCCGGCGAGGCTGCGACCCTGCAACCGGTCCTTGGCGTAGGCGACCGCCGACTGGTAGGCGATCTCGTTGATGCCGAGCCCCTGGATGCCGACCGAGACGCGCTCGGTGTTCATCATCGTGAACATCGCTGCCAGGCCCTTGCCGGGTTCGCCGACCAGCCAGCCGGTCGAATCCTCGAACACCATCTGGCAGGTGGCGGACGCCTTCAGGCCCATCTTGTGCTCGATGCCGGCGACGCTGACGCCATTGGCGGTGGCCGCGTTGCCGGCGGCGTCGGGCAGATATTTCGGCACCAGGAACAGGCTGATGCCGCGCACGCCGGCGGGCGCGTCGGGCAGGCGGGCGAGAACGAGGTGGACGACGTTGTCGGTCAGGTCGTGGTCGCCCGACGAGATGAAGATCTTCGCGCCGCTCACCTTGTAGCTGCCGTCGTCCTGCGGCACCGCCTTGGTGCGCAGCAGGCCGAGATCGGTGCCGCAATGCGATTCGGTCAGGCACATCGTCCCGGACCATTCGCCGCTGACCATCTTGGGTAGATAGGCCTGCTTCAGATCCTCGGACGCATGGCCCTCGATCGCGGTGGTCGCGCCATGGGTCAGGCCGGGATAGAGGCTGAACGACAGATTGGCCGAACAGATCATCTCCTCGACCAGCTTGTTGAGGCTTTCCGGCAGGCCCTGGCCGCCCCATTCGGG
>JAEWJQ010000061.1 GCA_023386515.1 Pseudomonadota bacterium
CCGCTGGGCGGGGCAATGCGCCGATTGCGCGGAATGGAACACGTTGGTCGAGGAAGCGCCCTCGGTCGTCACGCCGTTCCACGCCAAGCACAATCTGCAGAGCGGCGGGCGGGCGGTGCAGCTGGTCGGGCTCGACGCGGACATCGCGCTGCCCGAACGGATGGCGACGGGGATCGCCGAGCTGGACCGGGCGCTCGGCGGCGGCTTCGTCGAGGGATCGGCGACGCTGATCGGCGGCGATCCCGGCATCGGCAAGTCGACGTTGCTGCTGCAGGCGGCGGCAAAGCTGGCGAGCGCTGGGCGTGGCGTGGCCTATGTTTCCGGCGAGGAGGCGACCGATCAGGTGCGGCTGCGTGCGCGGCGGCTGGGGCTGGGCGCGGCGCCGGTGCAGCTGGCGGCGGCGACCTCGACCCGCGACATCCTCACCACTTTGTCGATGGGCGCGCCGCCGGCGCTGCTGGTGATCGATTCGATCCAGACGATGCATTCCGACACGATCGAGGGCGCGCCCGGCACGGTCAGCCAGGGGCGCGCCTCGGCGCAGGAGCTGATCCGCTTCGCCAAGGACCGCGGCACGGCGCTGGTGCTGGTCGGCCATGTCACCAAGGACGGCAGCATCGCCGGGCCGCGGGTGCTGGAGCATATGGTCGACACCGTGCTCGCCTTCGAGGGGGAGCGCAGCCACCAGTATCGCATCCTGCGCGCGATCAAGAACCGCTTCGGCGGCACCGACGAGATCGGCGTGTTCGCGATGCAGAACGAGGGGCTGAGCGAGGTGTCCAACCCCTCGGCGCTGTTCCTGACCAACCGCGAGGAGGGGGTGACGGGGGCGACCGTCTTCCCGGCGCTGGAGGGGACGCGGCCGGTGCTGGTCGAGATCCAGGCGCTGACCGTCCGGCTGGCGAGCGGGGCGACGCCGCGGCGCGCGGTGGTCGGCTGGGACAGCGGCAGGCTGGCGATGATCCTCGCCGTGCTGGAGGCGCGCTGCGGCCTCTCCTTCTCCTCGGCGGAAGTCTATCTCAACGTCGCCGGCGGCTATCGCGTGCAGGACCCGGCCGCGGACGTCGCGGTGGCGGCGGCGCTGGTGTCCGCGTTGTCGGAGCGGCCGGTGCCCGTCGATGCCGTGGCGTTCGGCGAGATTGCCCTGTCGGGCGAGATCAGGCCGGTGGCGCATGGCGCGCTGCGGCTGAAGGAGGCGGCGAAGCTCGGCTTCGAACGGGCGCTGGTGCCGGTGGCGATGGCCAAGGCCGGCGAGGACGGCGGGCTGAAGCTGGCGGGCTTCCGCACGCTGGCGCAATTCGTCGACCATATGCTCGGTCGGGGATGAGGGGATGAGGTGGGCGGCTGGGCCGCGTCGCCCCCTCGGGCGGCTCGAAACGGCCCGCCCTTATTCCTTGAAATGCGGCGGGCCGAGGTCGTCCGGCGCCTGCGCGACCGTGCCGGGACGGCCGGTCAGCGGATAGCCGTCGCCGCCGCCGGCGTCGCTGTTGAGATCGGCGCCCGGATTGCCGCCGCCGGCGGACGATCCGCTGCCATGCACCTCGCCCGTCTGCGGGTCGAAATAGGCGCGGCGGCCGTTGTCGGCGGGCAGGTTCGGGTCGCGCGGCGGCGGCGGGTCGCCGGGGCGTGCGCCGACCGTGCCGCTGGGATTGTCGCGGCCCATCGCGGCTTCGCGGTCGCGGTTATAGTCCTGGCCGAAGGTGCCATGATCGGCGTCGAACGGGCCGCGGTCGCCGCGCTCGGGATCGACCTTGCTGTCGTTCATCATCGTCTCCTCGGGTCTGCCGGGGTCAACGTTCCGCAGGGTCAGGAATATCCCTGGGCGGGACGGCGGGCCAGGCGCCGGGCCTTTCCTTTTCGCGCCGGCGATATATATACCGATCGATATGGAAAGTGATCTGGCCCTGGCGCCGGCCCCCGCGTCCAAGGGGCGGCCGCGCGAATTCTGCACCGATGCCGCGCTCGCCGCGGCGCTGCGCGTGTTCTGGAGCAAGGGCTATGAGGCGGCCTCGCTCACCGACCTGACCGAGGCGATGGGCATCACCCGGCCGAGCCTCTATGCCGCCTTCGGCAACAAGGAGGCGCTGTTCCACAAGGCGCTCGACCTCTACGAGCAGGAGAAGCTGGCCTATACCCGCCGCGCGCTGGAACAGCCGAGCGCGCGGGCGGTGGCGGAGCATATCCTGCGCGGTGCCTTGGCGGCGCAGATGGGGCGTGACGAGCCGCACGGTTGCCTTGGCGTGATCCACTCCATGGCCTGCGGCGACGAGGCGCAGGCGATCAAGGCGGCGGTCATCGCCCGGCGCCAGTCGTCGCAGCAGGCGCTGGTCGACCGCTTCGCCCAGGCGCAGCGCGACGGCGACCTGCCGGCGACGATCGATGCGACCGGCCTGACCCACTTCCTCTATGCCCTGTTGCAGGGGATGGCGGTACACGCGGCGTCGGGGGCGACGCGCGCCGATCTGGAGCGGGTGGTCGATACCGCGCTGCAGATCTGGCCGGGCCGCTGAGCGGGGCGCCCGAGGGGCGAGAATCTTTTTCTACCGACCGGTACATAATGCTTGACCGATGGTGAACGGGCTTCTATACCGATCAGTATAGAAGATCGGTAGCAAGCGAAGCGAACCGCCGGTCGGCTTTCGGCAAGATGATGACAGGTTGACCGCGGCAAGCGCGCCCCTCCCGACGGGAGCGGCGGGGTCGGCGCGCAACCGGCGAAGAGGGAGGTACACATGGCCTATCTGGCATTCGCGGAGCCCGGCATGGCAGGCTATGCCCGCGTCGAGGCGGTGCGGCGGCTGACGCTGGTCGAGGACCGGCCGAGCCTGAGCGAATTGGAGCGGTCGGTGATCGCGCTGGCGCGGCGCGACGGGCCGTCGAGCCTGCGCGAGCCGGGCGTGCTGTCGCGGCTGCTCGAATGGGTGTTCGGCATCAAGGCGAGCACGCAACTCGCCGATCCGAAGCTGGAGGCGCTGCGCCGCATCGCGGTGCTGAGCTGGCGGCGCGGCTATTCGGTGCCGTCGGCGGAGGTCCGCGCCTTCCTGGCCTCGGGCTATTCGCCGGCGGAATATGAGCTGGTCGTCGACGGCATCGCCGCGGCGCGGGAGGCGGAGGCGCATCGCCGCGCCTGAGCCGACCGGCCGTCCTACCCCCTCAAAGCGATCGCGTCCGCGCCACGGCGCGGCGCCATCCCTCCACCAGCCGCGCGCGATGCGCGTCCGCCATCCCCGGCGTGAACTGCCGCCCCCGCCGCCAGGTTGCGGCAAGCGCGTCAAGGT
>JAEWJQ010000069.1 GCA_023386515.1 Pseudomonadota bacterium
CCCACCTTCTCGCGCAGCATCGCCCCGCCCGCCCCTTTGACCGCGTAGAGCCGCGCGTCGATCTCGTCGGCGCCGTCGATAGTCAGGTCGACTCGCGGCACATCGGCGAAGTCGAGGACGACGATCCCCAGCGACTCGGCAAGCGTCGCACTGGCATGCGACGTCGCCACCGCCCGGATCGCGAGCCCTCCGGCGACCCGTTCGCCGAGCCGGCGGATCGCATAGGCGGCCGTCGATCCGGTCCCCAGCCCGACGAGCATGCCGTCCCGAACTTCCTCGATCGCGGCCGCTGCGGCCGCATCCTTGTCGCCGTCGCTATCTGTCTGTACCGTCATGATTTACGTCCGCCTTGCTGCCCCACTGCGACAATTTGCGACACTTATAACGCCGCCGTCGGCTTGCATTTCCGCCGTTTTGACCGGCAATGGACATGTGCGTGCAACCAAAGACCCCGATGACGGATTATCGCGCGGTTGCGGTCGCGCGGACCGAAGACACTGCCGGGTGAAACACTTGACCACAGCATCGAATCGCAGGCTCCGGGCGTCGGCCGGAGTCGCCACCAGCGCCGCCGTTCTCGCCCTGGCGTTCACCCTTTCCGCCTGCGGCGGCAGTCAGTCCGAACAAAAGGGCAAGGGCGGCCCCGGCGGCGCGGCCGGTCCCGCGACCGTCGGCTATGTCGTGGTACAGCCGTCGAGCGCGGCGATGGTGACGGAACTCGCCGGGCGCACCAACGCCTATGAAAGCTCGGACGTGCGGCCGCAGGTCAACGGTATCATCCGCCGCCGTTTCTTCACCGAGGGCACGATCGTCCGCAAGGGCCAGCCGCTCTACGAGATCGATCCGCGCCTGTATCGCGCCTCGGTCAACCAGGCGCGCGCCAATCTGCTGAGCGCGCAGGCCAATGCCGAAGCGACGCGCATCCAGGCCGACCGCTATCGCCCGCTGGCGCAGATTGAGGCGGTGTCGAAGCAGGAATATACCAACGCCGTCGCATCCGCGCGCCAGGCCGCCGCCTCGGTCGCGCAGAACCAGGCCGCGCTGGAGACGGCGCGCGTCAATCTCAGCTTCACGACGGTGCCCGCGCCGATCACCGGACGCATCGGCCGCTCGCTCTACACCGTCGGCGCGCTGGTCTCCGCCAGCCAGACCGATCCGCTGGCACAGATCCAGCGACTCGACCCGATGTTCGTCGACATCCAGCAATCTGCCGCCGACCTGCTCAGCCTGCGCCGCAGCCTGACGCAGGGGGGCGTCACGCCCGCCTCGGCACAGGTGCGGCTGATCCTCGAGGACGGCAGCGACTATGGCCAGACCGGCACCGTCGAATTCGCCGAAACCGTGGTCGACACGCAGACCGGCACCGTGACGCTGCGTGCGCGCTTCCCCAATCCGCAGGGTCTGTTGCTGCCCGGCATGTTCGTCCGCGCCCGCTTTGCGCAGGCGATCAACACCAATGCCTTCCTGGTGCCGCAGCAGGCGATCTCGCGCGATCCGAAGGGCAATGCGACGCTGTTCGTCGTCGGCCCGAACAACAAGGCGGTGCAGCGCACCGTCACCGCCGACCGTACCCAGGGCACCAACTGGGTCGTCACCAAGGGGCTCAACGCCGGCGACAAGGTCATCACCCAGGGCCTCGCCAACGTGAAGCCCAACCAAGGGATCAAACCGGTGCCGGCGAACAGCCCGCAGCAGGTCAAGCCGCCCTCGCCAGAGGAGATGAAGAAGGCGCAGGAAAAGGGCGGCGCCGCCGGCAAGGGCGGGCGCTGAGCCGATGATCAGCCGCATCTTCATCGATCGCCCCATCTTCGCATGGGTGCTGGCGATCATTACCATGATGGCGGGCATCGGCGCGATCCTGTCGCTGCCGATCGCGCAATATCCCGACGTCGCGCCGCCGCAGGTGTCGATCCGCGCCACCTTCCCCGGCGCTTCGGCGCAGACGCTGCAGAATTCGGTGACGCAGGTCATCGAGCAGCAGCTGACCGGCATCGATGGCCTGCTCTACTTCCAGTCCTCCTCGTCCAGCCGCGGCGCGGTGACCATCACCGCGACCTTCGACAAGGGCACCGACCCGGACATCGCCCAGGTCCAGGTGCAGAACCAGGTCCAGCAGGCCGTCGCGCGCCTCCCGCAGCAGGTGCAGCAGCAGGGCCTCGTCGTCCGCAAGTCGAACCCGGACTTCCTGCTGATCGCCGGCGTCTATGACGAGACGGACCGGATGACCAACCAGGACGTCTCCGACTATCTCGTCTCCAACCTGCAGGACCCGCTGGGCCGTATCCAGGGCGTCGGCGACACCAACGTCTTCGGCTCGCAATATGCGATGCGCATCTGGCTCAACCCGGAACGGCTCGCCTCCTACCAGCTGATGCCGTCCGACGTCATCACCGCGATCCAGAACCAGAATACCGAGGTCGCGGCGGGCGAAGTCGGCGGCCTGCCGATGCCGACGACGCAGATGCTGAACGCGACCGTCACCGCGCAGTCGCGCCTGCAGACCCCCGAGCAATTCCGCCAGATCATCGTCAAGACGCTCAACAACGGCGCCACCGTGCGCCTGTCGGACGTCGCGCGCATCGAGCTGGGCGCCGAAAGCTACGCCGCGGTCAGCCGCGTCAATCGCCACCCCGGCGCCGGCATCGCGGTGCTGCTCGCCCCGGGCGCCGACGCGCTGAAGACCGCCGAACTGGTCAAGGCCGAGGTCAACCGGATCGCCAAAGGCTTCCCGGCCGGCTTGA
>JAEWJQ010000354.1 GCA_023386515.1 Pseudomonadota bacterium
GCGACGAGCAGCTCATAATAGACGGGCGCCTGCCCGCCGCGGCCGCCGAGCGAGGCGATCCACAATATATAGACCAGCCCGCCGACCAGCCCGCACCACGCCGATGCGATCCGCGTCAGCCACGCGGCGATCAGCATCGCCGTCCCGCCGACGCAGAGCAGCGCGAGCAGATGATAGGCGACGATCGGATCGCCGCCGAACGCCTGCGACGCGGCATAGACGAGGAACAGCCCGATCGGCTTGCGGTCCCAGATGTCGACGTACGGCCAGGCGCCGTCCCACATGCGGCGTGCGACCAGCAGATACATCTGCTCGTCATAGTCGATCAGCGGATTGCCGAGGTCGGGCAGGCGCAGCGCCACCGCGGCGAGGCAGAGGATCAGCCAGGCGCGGCGCAGCGTCATCGCCCCGCCTCTAGCGCGGGATGGTTACCGGCGCGCTAAAACAATTCGCCCTGCGGCCCAGCGGGCGGCCGGAACAGGTCGCAGCGCAGCGTCACCCCGCGGTTGACGAGGCCATGGCGGCGGCAGGCGATCCGGAAGCGCGTCCGCATCAGTTCCGCCCAGGGCCCCTGCCCCTGCATCCGGGTGAAGAAGCCGGGATCGTTGTCGCGACCGCCACGCAGCGACTGGATCGTCGCCATCACCTTGCCGGCGCGATCGGGATAATGGGTATCGAGCCAGGCGCGGAACAGCGGTGCCACCTCGTGCGGCAGGCGCACGGGGATGAAGAAGCAGGCGCGTGCCCCCGCCCGCGCAGCCCGCTCGACCAGATGCTCCAGCTCGTGATCGGTGATCGCCGGGATCACCGGCGCGATCGAGACATAGGCCGGGACGCCGGCATCGGCGAGCGCACGCACCGCTGCCAGCCGCCGCTCGGGATGCGGCGCGCGCGGCTCGAGCGTGCGGGCAACGGCCGGATCGAGCGAGGTGACCGACACCGCCACCGCCGCCAGGCCTTGCGCCGCCATTGGTGCGAGAATGTCGAGGTCGCGGACGACGCGATCCGATTTGGTGGTGATGGTCAGCGGATGGTGGGTGTCGCGCAGCACCTCCAGAATGCCGCGGGTGATCCGCCAGTCGCGCTCGATCGGCTGATAGGGATCGGTGTTGGTGCCGAGCGCCATCGGCCGCACCTCGTACTGGCGCCTGGCGAGCTCGGCGCGGAGCAAGGCCGGCGCATCGGGCTTGGCGAACAGGCGGCTTTCGAAGTCGAGCCCCGGCGACAAATCGTGAAAGGCATGGCTCGGCCGCGCGAAGCAATAGATGCACCCGTGTTCACAGCCGCGATAGGGATTGATCGACCGATCGAAGCCGACGTCGGGTGAGGTATTGCGGGCGATGATCGTGCGCGGATGCTCGACCGTCACCGACGTCGCCAAGGGCGGCGGCGCGCCGTCGATGTCGGCGCGTGCATCCAGCCAGTCGCCATCCGCCTCCGTTCGGGGCAGGTTGAAGCGCGTGCTTTCCCGGTTCCAGGTGGCGCCGCGCACCGGACGAGGCTTGCGTTCGGGCATCGCCGGAGATTAGGAGAAGCGCTGGAACATAGCAAGAACGCGAGGGAGCAGATACGTGGCACGGCTCAACTATTGCGAATTGCCGGTGGCGGACACCGGCCGCGCCAAAGCCTTTTACGGTGCGGCCTTCGGATGGGACATCATGGACTTTGGGCCGAGTTATGCCGCGACGACCAGCGGCGATACCGATGTCGGCTTCCAGGCGGACGAGGCCGAGAAGACCGCGACAGTGCTGCCGGTGATCGCGGTCGACGATCTGAATGCTGCGCTCGCCGCCGTAGAGAAGGCCGGCGGGCGGATCGCCAAGGCGATCTTTGCCTTTCCCGGCGGCCGGCGCTTCCACTTCATCGACCCCGACGGGCACGAACTCGCCGTCGTCCAGAACGACTGACGCACGCTACCGCTCGGTCAGCCGCGGCATCAGCTCGACGAAGTTGCAAGGGCGGTGGCGGCTGTCGAGCTGGTCCTTGAGGATGCCGTCCCAGCCGTCCTTCACCGCCCCGGTCGAGCCGGGCAGCGCGAAGACATAGGTGCCGCGCGCGACGCAGGCGCAGGCGCGCGACTGGACGGTCGATGTGCCGATCTTGGCATAGCTGAGCCAGCGGAACAGCTCGCCGAAGCCGGGGATCATCTTGTCGGCGACACGCTCGACCGCCTCGGGCGTGACGTCGCGGCCGGTGACTCCGGTGCCGCCGGTGGTGACAATACAGTCGACGGCGGGATCGTCGATCCAGCGGTCGAGCTGCGCCGCGATCGCGTCGACGTCGTCGCGCAGGATCATGCGCTCGGCCAGGACATGGCCAGCCTCGGCGATTCGCGCCACCAGCGTGTCGCCGGAGCGATCGTCGGTGAGGCCGCGCGTGTCGGAGACGGTGAGCACCGCGATACGGACGGGCAGGAACGGCAGGGCGACGTCGATCGGCATCGGATCAGCCCACCGAGCGCAGTTGCGAGGCGGCGCGGTCGAGCGCGACCTCGGTGATGCCGGGAATCGCCTCGATCGCGGCGACCAGTTCGAGGTCGAGCAGGAAGTCCCGGCCGAGCAGCAGCTTCGTCTCGCCACCCTCCATCGGCAGCCGCACGCGCACCTCGCCGCGCGCGCCGCGCTGCGGCCCGAGCAGTTCGGCGAGGCGGGCGAGCGCCGCCGCGTCTGCAACCCGTGCCTCGATGATGAAGCGCGCGTGGGTCGCCAGGCTCTCGAACGGCTGGATGCGCTTGACCGAGACGCGCGGCGTCTCCTCGCCCGGCCGCCGGTCGAGCTCGACGGTGATCAGCCCGCAGC
>JAEWJQ010000356.1 GCA_023386515.1 Pseudomonadota bacterium
CCGCCGCGCGGGCCAGGCCGAGCGGCGGCGCCCGGCGCGGGCGGCGACGCCGATGAAGCTGGCCCGCGACGCGACCCGCCATGCCATCGAGCGCAGCTTCGCGATGCCGCTGCGCGCCGCGGGGCTCGCCGCCAACGTCGAGGTGCACTTCGCCGACGAGCCGGATGCAACGCCGGAACGCTGGGACACGACGCGGTCGCTGGAGGAAGTGCTGGGCAACCGGCGCTAATCCGCTTGATCCCGGCCGCCCGGCGGGCCATCTCGCGCGTCATGGAACAGCAGCACAGCTTTGCGGGTCTCGACCTGCGCGCCGAGATCGAACGCCTCCGCCGCGAGCGCAACGCCGTGATCCTGGCCCATTATTATCAGAAACCAGAGTTGCAGGACCTCGCGGACTTCGTCGGTGACAGCCTCGATCTCAGCCGCAAGGCACAGGCCACCGATGCCGAGGTGATCGCCTTCTGCGGCGTACGCTTCATGGCGGAGACGGCCAAGATCCTGTCGCCCGACAAGGTCGTGGTGCTGCCCGACATAGACGCGGGCTGCAGCTTGGAGGACAGCTGCCCCCCGGAACAATTCGCCGCCTTCCGCGCGGCGCATCCCGACCATATTGCCTTGACGTACATCAATTGTTCGACCGAGGTGAAGGCGCTCAGCGACATCATCGTCACCTCATCATCGGCCGAGACAATCCTGGCGCAGCTGCCCCCTGATCAGAAGATCATCTTCGGCCCCGATCGCAACCTCGGCGGCTATCTGGCGCGCAAGACCGGACGCGAGCTGCTGCTATGGCCGGGCGTGTGCATCGTGCACGAGGCGTTCAGCGAGACCGAGCTGCTCAAGCTCAAGGCCCAGCATCCAGGCGCGCCGATCGCGGCGCATCCCGAATGCCCGGCAGTGATCCTCGATCATGCCGATTACGTCGGGTCGACGCGCGGCATCCTCGAATTCGCGATGGCGATGCCGGGCGATACGCTGATCGTCGCGACCGAGCCACATATCATCCATCAGATGGAGAAGGCGCTGCCTGGCAAGCAGTTCATCGGTGCCCCCGGCGCGGACGGTAACTGCAACTGCAACATCTGCCCGTACATGGCCCTGAACACCATGGAGAAGCTGTACGTCGCGCTCCGCGACCTGGAACCCCGTATCGAGATTGCCAAAGACTTGCGGATTCGCGCGAAGACGAGCCTCGATGCGATGTTGGCAATGGCGTCGGGCACGATCGGGCAGGGCGATCTTGGTCCCGCGAAGGTGACCGGCGATTGAGCGGTCAGTGGGCGGCCGAGCGCGGCGGCTTTGGCTCGGCTTCCCGCGCCAACGCTTGATACGCTTCTTCCACATGGATGGCGACGAGCATCCATTCGCAGCAGTCCGCCAGTGTCAGGGCTTCGCGCAAGAGCCCTTCCAGACGCCGCCGTGCTTCGTCATGGGCTATGGTCATGGGCGCACCGGCAGTTCGGACATGCTGATTCATAGGCGATCCAGCGGGCATGAGGGTCGATACGCGTATTTTGTATGCGGAATACGGCTGGCAGTCGACTATAGCGGAGCTTTCCCATGACCCCATTCCTACTTGAAGGCTTTGATCTGCCGGCCTTCGTTGCGGCGACGCTGGCAGAGGATTGCGGATTGGTCGGCGATGTCACCGCAGCGGCGGTGATCCCGCTGGAGGCGCGGTTCCACGGCGTGATGGCGACACGTGAGCCGATCACCGTGGCCGGTCTGCCGATCGCCACGGCCTTTTTTGCCGCGCTCGATCCCGCCGCCCGGATCGAGTTGGAGGTTGCCGAAGGTGCTTCGGTTGAGGCCGGCACGGTGCTGCTTCGCGTCGAAGGGGCCGCACGCGCGCTGCTGACCGCCGAACGGTCCGCATTGAATACCGTCCAGCATTTGTCCGGCATCGCGACGCTGACCCGCCGGTACGTGGATGCTATCGCCGGCACCGGTGCGACCCTGCTCGACACGCGCAAGACCATCCCCGGTCTACGCCGGCTGGAAAAATATGCCACGCGCACCGGCGGCGCCCGCAATCACCGGATGGGCTTGTGGGACGCGGCGATGATCAAGGACAATCATATCGCGGTTGCCGGGAACATCGCCGAGGCCGTGAGGCGCGCCGTGGCGGCGGGAATCGCTGAGGTGATCGTCGAGGTCGACCGGCTCGACCAGATCGCTCCCGCACTCGATGCCGGTGCGACCCATCTGTTGCTCGACAACATGACGCCTGACGAGCTGCGGGCCGGCGTGACGGAGATCGCAGGACGCGTACCGTCCGAAGCATCGGGAGGGGTGCGTCTGGACACGATCCGCGCGATGGCGGAGGCGGGAGTGACCTACATATCGGTCGGCCGACTGACCCAATCGGCGCCCGCCGTTGATATCAGTCTCGACTTCGCGCTCGTCTGACCGCCACGGACCCTTTGCGGCGCTCGCGTGGAACGGCTAGGATCGGGGCGGTTCAAGAGGGGGCTTATGTCATGATCAAACCACCGTCGATCGCACGTTTCGAGATGCTGTATTGGCCGGCCGTTGCTTTAGGCTGGCTGAACTCCGCACTGAATTGGCGAACGTCGCAGGCGGCGCTCGACGCCAATCCGATGCTGGCCAACGTTCACTGGTTCCTGCCGGTGTCGGCGGCGGTCGGCGCGCTGATTTCCATTGCCCTTTGGTTCTTCATCGCCCGCAAGGCGAGTGTTGTCGCCAAATGGATTCAAGTCGTCTTCGCCGCCCTGGGCGCGATCGGGGTCCTGACCGGCATCTACACGCTGGTGTCCGGCAAGGCGCCGTCGGTCTTGGCCGTGGCGGTCGTGATCGTCGCCAATGTGCTCTACGTCGCCGCTGCCACGATGCTGTTCAAGCCCGATGCCAAGGAGTGGTTCGGCGAGGGTTTGGACGAGGAAGATTCGGAGTCGCTGGCATGATCAGCCGCGTGCTGTTTGCCGGGGCCATGCTTGTGGCGCCGGCACTGGCGCAGGCGCAGGCCTTCCAATGTTCGGTGCCCGGACAGGTCGAACGGCCACATCCGGACTTGGCCAGCGCGGACCAGCCGCAACGGCTATTGCCGATCGGCGGCTATACGCTGGCGATCACCTGGGCACCCGAATATTGCAAGACGCATGGCCGTGACGCCTCCGCTCGCTTCCAGTGCGGCCGTGGCAATCGCTTCGGCTTCACGCTCCATGGGCTGTGGCCTGACGGTACCGGCAAGGATTGGCCGCAATATTGTCGGTCTACGGCGCTGCTTCCGCAGCCTGTGATCCGCCGCAACCTCTGCTCGACACCGTCTGCGCAGCTGTTGCAGCACGAATGGTCCAAGCACGGCACCTGCATGGCGGGCTATCAACCGGCGAGCTATTTCGCCAAATCTACCGGCCTCTATGCCAAGCTGCGCTATCCGGATATGGATAGCCTGTCTCGTGGTCCGCTGACCGCGGCCGGCTTCGCGCAGGCGATGGCCAAGGCCAATCCCGGCATGACCGCGGACATGATGCGGGTCACCGCCAACCGCCAGGGCTGGCTCGACGAGGTCTGGATCTGTCTCGACAAGGCCTTCGCCTATCAGCGTTGTCCTGCCCATCAGGGCGGCCTCAGCCCGGACGCCAGCCTCAAGATCTGGCGCGGTAAACGCTAGTTGCGCTCCCCCTCCACGCAGGGAGGGGGAGAGCCGGCCCCTAGGCAGCCACCTTCTCGCGTGGCTGCTCGGCCGGCGCCAAGCGGATCAGATGATCGAACGCCGCCAACGCAGCGCGCGAGCCTTCGCCGGCGGCGATGACGATCTGTTTAAACGGCACCGTCGTCACATCGCCGGCGGCGAAGATCCCCGGCCACGACGTCGCGCCACGATGGTCGACCTCGATCTCGCCGCGGGCGCTGAGCGCGATCGTGTCGGTCAGCCATTCGGTATTGGGCACCAGGCCGATCTGCACGAACACGCCCTCCAGATCGACGCGGTGCAGGCTGCCCTGATGGCGATCCTCATAGGTCAGGCCGGTCACCCGCTCCCCGTCGCCATGGACTTCGGTGGTCAGCGCGGACGTGACGATCCGCACGTTGGGAAGGCTGGCGAGCTTGCGCTGCAGCACCGCATCGGCGCGCAAGTCGCCGTCATATTCGATCAGCGTGACGTGAGCGACCAGCCCGGCCAGGTCGATCGCGGCCTCGACACCGGAATTGCCGCCGCCGATCACCGCGACACGCTTGCCCTTGAACAGCGGTCCGTCGCAATGGGGGCAATAGGCGACGCCCTTGTTTCGATATTCCGCCTCGCCGGGCACGTTCATCGTCCGCCAGCGTGCGCCGGTCGACAGGATCACCGTCCGCGCCGAGAGCGTCGCCCCGCTGTCCAGAACGAGTTCGTGCAGGCCGCCCTCTTGCGCGGCCGGGACCAGCTTTGCGGCGCGCTGCAGGTTCATGACGTCGACATCATAGTCGCGGACATGACGTTCCAGATCGCCGACCAGCTTGGGTCCCTCGGTATGCGGTACCGAGATGAAATTCTCGATCCCCATCGTATCGAGCACCTGACCGCCGAAACGCTCGGCGACCAGACCGGTGCGAATGCCCTTGCGCGCCGCGTAGATCGCCGCCGCCGCCCCCGCAGGGCCGCCGCCGACGACCAGCACGTCGAACGGGTCCTTGGTCGCAATCGCCGCCGCGGCGCGTGCCGTGGCACCGGTATCAAGCTTGGCGACGATCTGCTCCAGCTCCATCCGACCTTGGCCGAACGGCTCGCCGTTGAGGAACACGGCCGGCACCGCCATCACCTTGCGCTGCGTGACTTCGTCCTGGAACAGTGCGCCGTCGATCGCGGTATGCGTGATCCGCGGGTTCAGCACGGCCATCAGGTTCAGCGCCTGCACCACGTCGGGGCAATTCTGACAGGATAGCGAGAAATAGGTCTCGAAGGTGAAATCACCGTCGAGTTCCCGCACCTGATCGAGCAGGGCGGGGGCCGCCTTCGACGGATGACCGCCGACCTGCAGCAGTGCGAGCACCAGAGACGTGAATTCATGCCCCATCGGCAGACCGGCAAAGCGTACGCCGATGTCGGTGCCGACCCGGCGGATCAGGAAGCTGGGCGTGCGAGCGTCGGCGCCGTCGGTGACCGTAATATGGTCGGACAGCGCCGCGATTTCACCCAGCAACTCGCCCATCTGGCGCGACTTGGCATCGTCGCCCAGGCTTGCGACCAGTTCGATCGGCTGCCGGATATTGACCAGATAGCCCTTGAGCTGCTGCGTCAGATTGGCGTCGAGCATGGAACACTCCTGGGGAACATGAGATCGGGAAGGGCGCAGTGTCGGTCATACCCGGTAGCGCTGCGCCGATTGCCCCCGGGAGCCGCCGTTGCGGCGACGCCCGGACGCTGGCCTTGGAAAGTCATCGAGGGGCGGCGTCTCGCCCGCGCCGCCGTCACCCTCGCGACGAGGGGGATCCAGAAGTCGAACGCCGGGAGCTACGCTCCGGCGGCAGGCTGGCCGAATCCCCGCCGGCGCAGGAATGACGTGTGCGCCGTCAGCGGCTCAGATCTTGCCGACGAGGTCGAGGCTGGGCGCGAGCGTCTCTTCGCCCTCTTCCCACTTCGCCGGGCAAACCTCGCCCGGATGCGCCGCGATATATTGCGCCGCCTTGATCTTGCGGAGCAGTTCCGCAGCGTTGCGGCCTACGCCTTCCGACGTGACCTCGATCAGCTGAATCACGCCCTCGGGATCGATCACGAAGGTGCCGCGATCGGCCAGCCCCTGGCCGGCGCGCAGGATCTCGAAATTGTTCGAGATCGCATGGCTCTGATCGCCGAGCATGTAATAGTTGATCTTGCCGATCGCCGGCGAGCTGTCGTGCCACGCCTTGTGACTGAAGTGCGTGTCGGTCGACACGCTATACACCTCGACGCCCATCTTCTGCAGCGTCGGATAGATGTCGGCCAGGTCCTCGAGCTCGGTCGGGCCGCCGAAGGTGAAGTCGGCCGGATAGAAGCAGAAGACCGCCCACTTGCCGAGCACGTCCTGGTCGGTGACCGTGACGAACTTGCCTTCCTTATAGGCCTGGGTGGTGAACGGCTTCAGCGTGCTGCCGATAAGCGACATGATGGGTCTCCCGAAGAATGAACGAGACCGATCTACCCGGTTTATGCGGCAGTGCAAAATTGAACCCGTTTCGGAGACCGATCGATCCAGTCGATCAAAGCCACGGATATCCGCCGATTACGGGAGCGCGGCGTCGGTGCTAAGCTGCGCTGACACCGCGATTATCTCGCTAGTGCGGCATAGATTGACCACAGGCTCGTCAGAGTCAGCAAGACGCCGACGAAGGCCATCAGCTGACGCGTCGGCACCCGCTTGGCCAGTATGCCACCCAAAGGCGCGGCGAGCAGGCCGCCGAACAACAGGCCGACCGCCTGCAGGGTGAAGGCCGCCCATCCGAGCGAGACGAAGAAGGCGACCGACGCCGTAAGCGTCAGGAAGAATTCGGCCGTGTTGACCGTACCGATTGTGTGCCGCGGAGTCGCGCCCTGGACCAGCAGGTTGGACGTCACCACCGGCCCCCAGCCGCCGCCGCCCGCGGCATCAAGGAAGCCGCCGACCAGACCGAGCGGCGCGATCACGCGGGGCTGCCGCCGTTCGATTCCGCCCCGCCAGGCGCGGAACAGCAGATAGACGCCGATGGCAGCGAGATAGGCCATGACGAACGGGCGCGCGACCGATGCGTCGAGGCGGCTGAGCACCGTCGCACCCAGCGCGGCGCCGATGACGCCGGGGATCACCAATCGCCGGAACAGCTTCCAGTCGACGTTGCGGTTGACGATATGGCTTACCCCGGAAGCCGCCGTGGTGAAGGTCTCGACCGCGTGCACGCTGGCGGAGGCGAGGGCAGGGGGCGTGCCCATCATCGTCACCATCAACGTCGAATTGATCAGGCCGAATGCCATGCCAAGGGCGCCGTCGACGATCTGGGCGGCGAAGCCGATCGCAACGAACGGCAGCAGTTGCGACCAGTCGATCTGGGTAAGGAAGTCCGGCATGGGCGGTGGTGTCTCCCTGGACAGGCGGCACGTCGCCGACGCGTGCACCGTGCACGACCTGACCAAACCCCACAACAAAGCTCGGGTTTCCATTGATCGAGGGGCGCGTGCCAGAGAGTGGAAATCGCCCGTCCGCGTCATTAGATGGTTGGGATACGCATGAAGGGGACGCGGATGTTCGGACGCTTGGCGGCCTATCTCGATTCGATCCGGGCACGTGACCCGGCGCCGCATTCGCGTGCCGAAATCCTGACCTATCCGGGTGTCTGGGCGCTCGGCTGGCATCGCGTCGCGCACCGTCTGTACCGGTCGCGCGCGTTCTTCCTGGCCCGGCTGGTCAACCACATGTCGCGGGCGATAACCGGGATCGACATTCACCCCGGTGCGACGATCGGCCGGAACTTCTTCATCGACCACGGCTTCGTCGTGATCGGCGAGACGGCAGAGATCGGCGACGACGTCACCATCTACCAATGCGTGACGCTCGGCGGCACCAGCCCCGACAATGGCGTCGCCGGCAAACGCCATCCGACGCTCGCCAATGGCGTCATCATCGGTTCGGGCGCGCAGGTGCTCGGGCCGATCCACGTCGGCGCCGGCGCGCGGATCGGCGCCAATGCCGTCGTCACGCGTGACGTCACGGCGGGGGCGGTGATGGTCGGCATTCCGGCGCGACCGACGATGGTGGAGGGCGGCAACGTCCCCGAACCGCGCTTCGTGCCTTATGGAACGCCGTGCAGCGAGATGTTCGATCCGGCGACGCAGAAGCTGGAGATCATGCGCTGCGAATTGGAATCGATGCGCAAGCGGCTGGATGCCTTGCTCGCCGAACGTGGTCCCGCCTTTCCCGAGGCGGAGCGCGATCGCGCCTGATGGGTACGGTCACGCCATTCCCGCAGGCGGGCAAGCCCAACCAGATCGGCTTCGAGCGGCTCGAACTGACCCGTATCCTCGATCTCTACGGTCGGATGGTCGCGGCGGGTCACTGGCGCGATTATGCCATCGAATTGGGTCGGGACGCGGCGGTCTTCGCCGCCTTCAGGCGCGCGGCGGAGCGTCCTGAATTTCGCATCGAGAAGCGACCGGTCTTGCGCAGTCGCCAGGGCATGTGGGCGCTGATCGGCGAGCACGGCGTGGTGCTGAAGCGTGGCCACGAACTCGGCCCGGTGCTCGCACCGGTGGAACGCCGGCTGGTCAAGCTGGTCGAATAAACGGTCTCCACCGGCTCGGATGGGCATGGCAGATCGGAAAATGGCCGCCCCGGCGTGGACCGGGGCGGCCAAGCCCGATGTTCAATGATGCTTGCTTACGCCGGCTGCTGGACCGGCGGCAGCCGAAGCCGCAGCGGCTGCGACAAAGTCCCCACGATGCTGCGCCGCATCGGCTGCCAGAAGGCGGAGAGCGTCAGCAGCGCCGAACCGATCACCAGCGCGGTGAAGGCAGCCCCCAGTTCGACCGCGCCCGCACTGCGGATCAGGCTGTAGAGGGCGTAGAGCACGTAGACGAGGCTGGAGACGAGCAGCGCACGCCGGTCGACGGCCAGCGCCAACGCCGCGAACAGCACGTACAGGATCAACACCAGCGCCGCCGTGCCGCCGCCGATCTCGCCGTTGAACACGCCCAGCATTTGGAAAACCGGATGTGCGATCATCGGCGCGGCGGCCAGGTGCAACCAGAAGGCGACGTCGGATCGCCGCGTTTCCCGCCGGACGTCCGACATGTCCCACCGCATGGCGAGTGCGAACACACCGAGCCCGCCGACCAGCAGCAACGGCCAGACCCCCTGCTTCACGTCGGGGATCGCGGCCATCAGCAGGCCGATCGCCACCGCCACCGTCGCCGCGGCGCCTGCCGCCACCGTGATCGGCACCATGAACCGCCGCCAGTGCAGCCACGCCGCCCCCGCTGCGACGACGCCGACCGCCGACACGGCCAGCGCGCCGGCGCGCTCGTCGATATGCGGGAAGACGGTTTCGATC
>JAEWJQ010000074.1 GCA_023386515.1 Pseudomonadota bacterium
GCGATGTACAGGCCCATCGCCGCACCGACCGAATCGGCGTGCACTTCCTCCGACACATAGGCCATCGCCACCGCGGGCACGCCGGCAAGCGCGACGCCGGTCAGCAGCCGCAGGGTCAGCAGCCCGCCCCAACCCGGCACGATCGCCGCCGCCAGGGTCAGCGCGCCCGCGGCGAACATCGCCGCGACCATCATCGGCCGTCGCCCGATCCGGTCGCTGAGCACGCCCGCGCACAAGATGCCGATCGCCAGCGGCCCGGTCGCCAGCGACACCGCGAGCGACGCGCCCTCGGCACTGAGTCGGAAATCGCGCGCGAACAGCGGCAATAGCGGCTGCACCGCATAGAGCAGCGAGAAGGTCGAGAAGCCGGCGAACAGCATCGCCAGCGTCAGCCGGCGATAGGCGGCGCTGCCCTGGCGGTGGAGATCAGAAGCCGGAAAGGAAGCCGGCGACATTGTCGCCGAGCGCGTCGACGGCATAACCGCCCTCCATGATGATCGCCGTCGGCCAGCCGAACGCGGCGATGTCCGCGGCGATCCGGCGATAATCCGGCGTGGCGACGCGGAAGGCGGAGATCGGATCGCCTTCCCAGGTATCGGCGCCGAAGCTGACGACGAGCAGGCCAGGGTCGAATGCCGCGATCTTCGCGAGCGCCCCACCCTGCGCACGCCGGAAATCGTCGCCGTCGGTGCCGCGCGGCAACGGGCGGTTGAACGTCGTCCCCTGCCCTGCCCCCGCCCCGGTTTCGTCGGCATGACCCCAATAGAAGGGGAAGTCGGTCGCCGGATCGGCATGCAGCGAGGCGTAGAAGACGTCGCCGCGATCCCAGAAGATGTCCTGCGTGCCGTTGCCGTGGCGATAGTCGATGTCGAGCAGCGCGACGCGCCCCACGCCGGCGTCGCGCGCCGCCTGCGCCGCGACCGCGGCATGGTTGAGGTAGCAATAGCCGCCGCAATAATCCGCGCCGGCATGGTGGCCGGGCGGGCGGCAGAGCGCGAAGGCGCTGCCCTCCCCCGCCAGCACCGTCCGCGTCGCCGCGACCGCCGCCTGGCTGCTCCAATAGGCGGCGGTCCAGGCGTCGGCGGTGATCGGCGTCACCGTGTCCATCGCATGCGCACCGAGCAACGCATCGACCCGCGTCAGGTCGAGGGGTCGGCGACGCACCACCGGGAAGGCATAGGAGATCGCCTCCCCCGGCCGCCCCGCCTCGCGCCAGAGCTGCGGCACCTGCTGCAGCATCGCGCAATATTCAGGCGGATGGACGGCATGGATCGGCGCAATGCCCGCGTCCGCCGGCGGTTCCGTCGGACCGACCGCGGCGAGGATATGGGCGATGCGCCCGGCGACTTCTGCATGCGGAGCCAGCGCGCCATTGTGGAATTCGTGGACCGGCGCATGCGCCGCCTGATCCGGATGGTAGAAGATCCTCATGCGGCGCGCCTCCCTGCCTGTGCCAATACCGCCATTCCCGCGATCCCCGACAGCAGCGACCCGGCCAGCACGCCGATCTTGACCCGGTCGAGCAGCGCCGGATCGGCGAAGGCAAGGCCGCCGATGAACAGGCTCATGGTAAATCCGATGCCGGCGACTAGCGCCATGCCGTAGAGCTGACGCCATGACACGCCGTACGGCCGCCGGGCGATGCCCAGCCGGTCGGCGGCCCACAGACTGCCAAGGATTCCGGCCTGCTTACCGAGGAACAGGCCGAGCGCGATGCCGAGCACCAGCGGCTCGGCGAGGGGCGCGAGGCTGACACCCGCCAGCGACACGCCGGCATTGGCGAAGCCGAACAGCGGCACGATCAGGAACGCGACCCAGGGCGCAAGGCCATGTTCCAGCCGGTGCAGCGGCGAATCGCGATGCTCGGGAGCACCCGGCGAGGGCTTCAGCGGGATCAGCGCGGCGGTGGCGACGCCGGCGATCGTCGCATGGATGCCGGACACGAGGATCGCCAGCCACAGCGCGGCAAAGCCCAGCAGATAGGGCCATAGGCTCATCACGCCGCGGCGATTGAGCACGTAGAGCACGGTCAGCAGCAGCGCGGCGATCGCCAGCGCGACGACGTGGATCTGTTCGGTATAGGCGACGGCGATGATCGCCACCGCGCCCATGTCGTCGACGATCGCGATCGTCGCGAGCAACAGCTTGAGCTGCGGCGGCACGCGCTTGCCGAGCAGGGCGAGCACGCCGATCGCGAAGGCGATGTCGGTCGCGGCCGGGATCGCCCAGCCGGGCTGCAAGGCGCGCGCGCTGCCGGCGACGGCGAGGAAGACGAGGGCCGGCACAACCATGCCCGCGCTCGCCGCAACGAACGGCAGGCGGCGGTCGTCAGGGCTGGCGAGGCGGCCGTCGACCAGCTCGCGCTTGATCTCCAGCCCGACGAGCAGGAAGAACACGGCCATCAGGCCGTCGTTGATCCACAGATGCACCGTCATCGGCCCGAGTTCCGGCGACAGCACGGGACCGGTCTCGACGTGCAACAGCGCGCCATAGGCGCCGGCGGTGACGGCCGTATTGGCGGCGACCAGCGCGATCAGCGCCGCGGCGATCAGCACGATGCCGCCCGCCGCCTCGCTGGACAGGAAGGTGCGCAGCGCCGATCGCGCGCGTCTGGGCAGCAGGCTCATGCCCGCTGGCCTAACCCCTCTCGCCCGCGGTGCAAGCGCAACCCGCCCGCCTGGGCCAGAGACAGCGCCCACAGCAGCAGCCCGCCGAGCGCGAGGCCGCTGCCGACCCAGCCGGTCGCCGTCCAGCCATAGCCGGCGGCGATGGCCAGGCCGCCGAGCCAAGGGCCCAAAGCATTGGCGACGTTAAAGGCGCTGTGGTTGAGCGCGGCGGCAAGGCCCTGCGCATCGCCGGCGACGTCCATCAGCCGCGTCTGCAACACGGTGGCGAGCGCGCCGCCGAAGCCGATCGCGAGCACGTCGACGATGACGAAGGTCAGTTGGTGCGCGGCGAACGGGAACAGCGCCAGCCACGCCGCCGACCAGATCAGCAA
>JAEWJQ010000088.1 GCA_023386515.1 Pseudomonadota bacterium
GCATCCGACAGGCCGACGCTGACCCGATGGTGCGCCGCGAGCCAGTCGTCGAGTGCATAGCCGCTGACGTTCCAGCCGGACACGTCGATCAGCACCTTGGTCGGATCGAGCTCGCTGTCGCCGGGCAGGTCGCCCTCGCTGAAGACGCGCAGGCCATCGATCGCCTCCAGCTGCCGGCGCAGCGCAAGGGCCCGGTCGATCACGCTTTGCCACAGCGTCTCGCCATGCAGCGCATGGTCGCGGCGCACCGCGTCGAGGCTGGCGAGGATCGGTACCGACGGGCTGGTCGTCTGGAACAACTCATAGGCCATCCACAGCCGCTGCAGATCGACATGGCCGGTCTTGGCGAGGATTGCCGATCCCTGGGTCAGCGCGCCCATCGTCTTGTGAATGCTGTACACCGCGATGTCGGCGCCCTTGGTCAACGGATCGTGGGGCAGCGCTTCGCAGAAGGCGAAGGCGCCACCCCAGGCGGCGTCGCAGATCAGCGGGATGCCGCGCGCGTGGCAGAGGTCGGCGAGCGCAGCGATGTCGCTGGTGACGCCATAATAGGTCGGCGAGACGACGACGAAGGCCTTGGCTTGCGGATGCGCATCGAGGGCTTCGGCGAGCGCGGCCGGCGTCACGCCATGCTCCACGTCCCAATGCGGATCGACCAGCACGGGAACGATCGCCGCGTCCAGGCCCGCGGCCAGCGCATGGGCCCGCTCGGCCTTGTGGACATTGGCGGCGAACAGCACCGTGTCGCCGGGTCCGGCGACCGCGGCGAGCGCGGGGTGCAGGCTTTGGGTCGAGCCGCCGGTGACGAAGCGGCAGAAGTCCGCCTGCCATGCCTCCGCCGCGATTTCGTGCGCGCGTTGCAGGACGTGGGCGCCCTCGGTCCGGTCGTCGAGGCCCTTGGGCGTGATGACGTCGGCCGCGAACAGGCGTGCGCCGAGCAGCGCCTTCGCCCCCTTCGGCACCGCCTGGCCCTGATGATGGCCGGGCGCGCCGAAGCCGTGGATCGGGCGACGATCGAGCGCTTTGAGGGCGTCGAGCAGGGGAGCCTGATGCTGGTCCATCGCGAACGATCCTTGTCGATAACCGGTCGCCGGGCGGCGGGCGGGGATCGTAGCTAGAGGGTCGGGTCGATCCGTCGCGCCCAACGTCCCGATCCGGGAAAGGGACGCCTATGTTGTTAACTTATCCGGCGAAATCAGATTGATGCGGATCAACTTGGGGCGGAATCACAGGAACGCGCCTGTCGCACGGCTCGTTCGCCCGTCATGCTGTCATCCAAACCTTTATTCAGCTGGAGCGACCCCAGCGAGGCGGATGCGGGCCACTTGTTGTCCGCCCATATCGCCGATCATGGTTTCCCCTGCGTCGGCGCGAAGGCGGCGTTGGCCAAGGGCACGCTCGACGTGCTCGGCGCGCGCGACATCGAAAGCGCGTGGGACGATCTGCGCATCCACGACCGGCTGCGCTGCTTCGCGGCGCGCTACCGTGCGGAGCCGACGCTGTTCCGCAGTCTCGCCGTGGTCTTCGCCGGCCCGGACGAACTGAGCGAGGAGGCGTTCGAGCGGGCGATCTGGCAACGCATCCAGTCGCTGTCCGACAAGGACGTGTGGCTGGGGCAAAGCTGGGACGAACGGGTCAGCGCCGATCCCGACAGCCCGCACTTCTCGCTGTCCTTCGGTGGCGAGGCGTTCTTCGTCGTTGGCCTGCATCCGCGTGCCAGCCGGCCGGCGCGGCGTTTCGCGCGGCCGGCGATGATCTTCAACCTGCACGACCAGTTCGAGACGCTGCGCGCGCAGGGGCGATACGAGACGATGCGCGAGAAGATCATGGTGCGCGACGAGATGCTCGCCGGATCGCGCAACCCGATGCTGTCCCGCCATGGCGAGGCGAGCGAGGCGCGCCAGTATAGCGGTCGGGCGGTGGACAGCGGCTGGCAATGCCCGTTCCGCTATTCGGGGCGATGAGCGGCGTGGCCGACGAGCAGGCGGTGGTCGAGATACCGGAACGGAGCGGCGCGGGATTCCGGCTGGGCAAGGGCCAGTCGCTGACCGTGATTGATCCGCGCGGCTGCCAGGTCGCCGATCTGCTCGCCTTCAACGCCGACGATATCCGCGAGGTGATCTCCTCGGGGCGCACGCTGGATTATGCCGAGACGATCCGGCTGACCGCCGGCCATTCGCTCTATTCGAACCGGTCGACCGTGATGCTCGACATCGTCGCCGACACCGTCGGGATGCACGAC
Organism: Pseudomonadota bacterium; assembly: GCA_023386515.1. Next base: position 2,243 of record JAEWJQ010000088.1, read on the forward strand.
TTCCTGCTGACGCCGTGTTCCTATGCGACCTTCGACCATTTCTATCCCGAGCTGCCGCGCCACCGCGGCTGTTTCGGCAATCTGGCTGCGGCGCTGGCACCGTTCGGGGTGGTGCCGGACCAGATCCCCGTCGCGTTCAACTGCTTCATGAACGTGCCGATCGACGGCGCGACCGGCAGGCTGTCGGTGCTGCCGCCGATCAGCCGGGCGGGCGATCACATCCGCTTCGTGGCGCGGATGGACCTGATCATCGGGCTGACCGCCTGTTCCGCGCCTGCCTCCAACGGCGGGTCGTTCAAGCCGATCCACTATCGTATCGACGACGCGCCGCCGGCGGATTGAACCTATCGTGCGTGCGGCGGTTCGGTGGCGACGGAGACCGGCATGAGCAGCGA
>JAEWJQ010000097.1 GCA_023386515.1 Pseudomonadota bacterium
GACCAGGACCCGGCGGTCGTGCTGCAGAACCATGTCTATGAGATCGGCAAGAAGCATTACGGCAAGGAAGGCCTACGCGACTGGTTCAGGGTGCTGTACGAGACGCTGCTCGGCTCCGAACAGGGGCCGCGGATGGGCAGCTTCATCGCGCTCTACGGCGTCGACAACAGCCGCCGCCTGATCGCGGAGGCGCTAGCGCGGGCGTGACGGCGGCGGGGGTGGCCGGTCGCTATCGCACCTCTTCCGCCACCGTCCGCTTCGCCGCGACGCCGCGGCGCTGGTGCCGCACCATGATGAAGCTGCCGCTCCAGTGGCCGGCAATCTCCCAGCGTCCGCTGATCTCGTCGCCGTCCGCAGCGAGCGCGCCGTCATAGACGACGGCATAATACGCCAGGTCCGGCGAATCTTAGCGTTTGGTGAAGCGCACCGACCGCCCCTGCCGCACGCCATCGAGCAGCGCCAGGATGGTGGCGCCACGGTCGGGCCCGGTATCGCGGCGTTCCTGCGTCTCGCCGCTGATCCGGCCGGCATGTTCGCGCAACTCGCAGCGGAAGCCGTTCGGTGGCATCGCGCGCGGATAGCTGAAGATGCCGTCCCAACTTCCCGTCACGTCGAGCGGATCGGCCATCGCGCGCTACAGCCGCCGGGCTTCCTCGGGCAGCATCACCGGCACGCCGTCACGGATCGGATAGGCGAGACCAGCCTTGTCGCTGACCAATTCTTGTCGCGCCTCATCGTAGCGCAGGGGGCCACGGGTCACGGGGCAGACCAGTTTGCCGAGCAGCCATGGGTCGATCGCAGGCGCGCTCATTGCAGCGTCACCCGGTCGTCGCCGTCATGGCGGCCGAAGAATTGCATCAGCTGGATGATCAGCTCGGCGCGTTCCTCGATATCGGGCGCTTCGAGCAGCGCCTGCTTGGCCGCTGCGTCGAACGGCGCGATCTGGGCGATGCCGTTGACCAGGCTTTCGTCGTCGAGCCGGGCGACCCCGTCCCAATCGACGCTATAGCCCTGGAGATCGGCGAAGCGGCGCGATTCGGTTTCCAGCGCGGAGCGGCGGGCAAGCGACAGCGTCTCGTCCTGCGCGACCGGCAGCAATTCCGCCTCGACCTGACGGAACGGCGTCGTCACGTCGAGTTCACGCACCGGGCGGAACAGGGCGACGCCCTCCAGCACCAGATTGTAGCGGCCGTCGTCGAGCGCCTCGACCTCGGCGATCCTGCCGACGCAGCCGAGGTCGTAGAGTGCCGGCAGCTCGGGATTGTCGGCCCGGACCGCACCGTTGGGCTGGATCATCCCGATCCGCCGGTCGCGCGCCATCGCGTCCGACACCATCGCCCGGTAGCGCGGTTCGAAGATGTGCAGCGGCAGGTGCATGCCCGGAAACAGCAAGGCGCCGGGCAGCGGGAAGATCGACAGGCGGGTGATCGTCATGGCGCGGGGCGTCAGCCGAACAGGATCGCCGACAGGCGCCGGCGCTGCGTCGACACCCAGGGATCCTCCAGACCGACCACCTCGAACAGCTTGAGCAGCTGCTGCCGGGCGGCGCCGTCGTTCCAGGCCCGATCGGCCGCGACGATATAGAGCAGATTGTCCGCCGCGCCGTCACGATTCCCCGCCGCCATCTGGGCATTGGCGAGAGCGAAGCGACGCTCGTGATCGTCGGGATTGTTGGTCACTTCCGCCTGCAACGCGGCGAAATCGTCGACCGGCTGCGCCGATTGCGCCAGCGCCAGGGCGGCACGGGCGCGATCGATACCGGCATCCTTGATGTCGGCGGGCAGCGCGTCGATCGCGGCCTGCGCCTCGTCCGTGCGGCCCACCGCGACCAGCGCCCGGATGCGGCCCGACAGCACGGCCGGATGGTCCGGCGCCATTTCCGCCAGCTGGTCGAAGATCGACAGCGCGCGCTCGGCATCACCGCCGGCGAGCACCTCTTCGCCCATCGCGATCAGCGGCTCGATCTCCGCCGCCGCGTCCGCCGCCTCGGACTGGATCGGCAGCTGCTTGAGCAACTGGTCGAGGATCGTGCGCAGTTGCGATTCGGTGCGCGCGCTGGTCAAATCGGCGACCAGCTGCCCCTGGAACATCGCATAGACGGTCGGGATCGAGCGGATCTGGAATTGCGCGGCGATGAACTGGTTCTTGTCGGTATCGATCTTGGCCAGCACGACGCCCTTGTCGGCATAAGCCGCGGCGACCTTTTCCAACACCGGTCCCAGCGCCTTGCACGGGCCGCACCATTCCGCCCAGAAATCGAGGATGACGAGCTGCGTCATCGACGGCTCGACGACGTCGCGGCGGAATTCCTCGACAGCGGTCTTTTCGGCGGGGGACATGCCTAGCGTGGCCAAGGTGCGCTCCTGTTCGCGGGACTGGCGCCCATGTGGGGCGGCGGGGGGCCGAGGTCAAACCGGCCGGCCGGAAAGTCTCAAAAGTCGCACCCGTGCACACTGCGCAGCGAGCGGCGCCCTATCGGGCCGCAGGTCCGACATTCAGTGGAAGTCCCTGGATTTGGGCATGATTCGGACGTCACGAGGGTGATGGCCACGCGGATCCTGCGCAACGATCGCTTTGGGACGCATGCCGGGATCGACCTGGCCCGACGACAGCCGCGCCAGTTCGTGGGTGCGGTCATGGGCGCGGGTCGTCATCAGATGGACGACGCCTTCCTCGCTGCGCTGGATCACCCCTTCCAGCACGATCAGCCGTGCCGCCATCACCGCACGCCGGTTTGCCTCGAAATCGCGCGCCCAGAGCAAGGCATTGGTGACGCCCGTCTCGTCCTCAATGGTGACGAAGATCGCATTGCCCTTGCCCGGCCGCTGGCGGACCAGCACGACGCCGGCAACCTTGGCCCGGCGGCCGTCGCGGCTATGCGCCGCCTGTTCGCTCGACAGCACGCCCTCGGCCGCGAACAGCGGGCGCAGGAACCGCATCGGATGATCCTTCAGTGACAGGCGGGTGGTCTGGTAATCAGTCGCCACCTCCTCGCTCCTTGGCATCGCCGGCAGGGCGGCCGACGGCTCGACGCCGAGTTCGGGCGCTTCCGCCGCGGCGAACAGCGCAAGCTGCCTGGGCGGCGTGCGACGCACCTCCCACAGGGCGTCGCGGCGCGGCAGCGCGATCGAACCGAATGCGTCGGCATCGGCGAGCAGACGCAGCGCGCGGGGCGGCAG
>JAEWJQ010000256.1 GCA_023386515.1 Pseudomonadota bacterium
TGTCGGGGCCGAGGTCGCGATCGGATCGCTGATCGTCAACTATCTGATGCAGCCTTCGACGCTGGCGCTGACCGGCCAGGAAGCCGGCAAGCACGTGCCCTTCTACTGGGGCGGCGCGCTGATCGGCCGGTTCATCGGCGCGGCCATCCTGGCCCGGGTCTCGCCGGGCAAGGTGCTGGCCAGCGTTGCCACCGGTGCGATCGCGCTGATCCTCATCTCCGCTAATACCACGGGTGCGATATCCGGCTGGTCGTTGCTCGCCATCGGCCTGATGAATTCGATCATGTTCCCGACGATCTTCAGCCTGGCGAGCGAAGGGCTTGGCAAGCGCGCGGCGGAAGGTTCGGGCGTGATCGCCACCGCGATCGTTGGCGGCGCGATCATCCCGCCGCTGACCGGCATGCTCGCCGACCAAAGCGGCTCGCTGCACTTTGCCCTGCTGCTGCCGGCGATCTGCTATGCGATCATCCTGTCCTACGGCATTTATGCACGCCGCCCGGCGCCTGAGGTCGAGCGCGCCGCCTGAGCCCGTCCGCGCCGGCGCGGGGGATCAGGCGTCGCCCGATCCCTTGCGCGGAGCGGGGCGCCCCAACGCCAGTTCCGCGTCGGAGAAACGGATCGGCGTGCGCAGGCCGCGGATCGGCGGATGGTCGAGCACCATGCCGCGCGCGGCGATCTGTGAGTCGGCCAGGGCCTGTTCGACGGTGTTGATCGGTCCCGCCGGCACACCGGCCGCCTCCAGCCGGGCGAGCAGGTCGTCGCGGGCAAAGCTGCGGGTGGCGGCGGTGACCGCCGCCGTCAATGCGTCGCGATCGGCGACACGGCCGGCATTGGTCGCCCAGCCGGGGCTGGGTTCGATGCCGACGACCGTGCAGAAGCGCGCGAACTGCCCGTCGTTGCCGACCGCGAGGATGAACCAGCCGTCCGCCGTCTCGAACACCGCATAGGGTGCGATGTTGACGTGCGCGTTGCCGAGCCGCGGCGGATTGATGCCGCTGGCGAAGTAATTGGCGGCCTGGTTAGCGAGCACGCCGACCATCGAATCGAACAGCGCCATGTCGATGTGCTGGCCGCGGCCGGTGCGTGTCCGCATCGCCAGCGCCGCCTGGATCGCGATCACCGCATACAGGCCGGTGGTGATGTCGGCCATGGCGACGCCGATCTTCTGCGGGGCGCCGTCCGGCTCGCCGGTCAGGCTCATCATACCGCTCATGCCCTGGACGATATAGTCGTAGCCGGCGCGATGCGCATAGGGGCCGTTCTGGCCGAACCCGGTGATCGAGCAATAGACGAGCCGCGGATTGACCGCCGCCAGGCTGGCATAGTCGAGCCCGTACCGCGCAAGGCCGCCGACCTTGAAGTTCTCGATCAGCACGTCGGCTTCGGCGGCAAGCGCCCGGACCTGCGCCTGGCCCGCCGCGGTGGTGAAGTCGATGACGTGGCTGGTCTTGCCGCGGTTGCAGGCATGGAAATAGGCGGCGTCGCGGCTGCCGTCGGGATTGTCGACGAAGGGCGGGCCCCAGGTCCGGGTATCGTCGCCCGCCGGGCTTTCGACCTTGGTAACCTCGGCGCCGAGGTCGGCGAGTACCTGGCCCGCCCAAGGACCTGCGAGAATGCGCGCAAGCTCGAGGACCTTGAGGCCGGCGAGGGGGGGGGTCACGCCGCCCCGCTCAAAACGCCGCGATCCCCGTGATCGCGCGGCCGAGGATCAGCGCGTGGACGTCGTGCGCGCCCTCGTAGGTGTTGACTGTCTCCAGGTTCATGACGTGGCGCATCACCTGATATTCGCCGGAGATACCGTTGCCGCCGTGCATGTCGCGCGCCGTCCGGGCGATGTCGAGCGCCTTGCCGACATTGTTGCGCTTGACGATGCTGACCATCTCCGGCGCGAAGCGGCCTTCGTCCATCAGCCGCCCGACGCGCAGGGACGCCTGCAGGCCGAGCGCGATCTCCGTCTCCATGTCGGCGAGCTTCTTCTGGTACAGCTGCCGCCCGGCGAGCGGGGTGCCGAACTGCTTGCGGTCGAGGCCATATTGCCGCGCGGCGTGGAAGCAGAATTCGGCGGCACCGAGCGCCCCCCAGCTGATCCCGTAGCGGGCGCGGTTGAGACAGCCGAACGGGCCCTTCAATCCCTCGACATGCGGCAGCAGCGCGTCCTCGCCGACCGCGACCTCGTCCATCATCACCATGCCGGTGATCGACGCGCGCAAGCTGAGCTTGCCCTCGATCTTCGGCGCCGACAGGCCGGCCATGCCCTTGTCGAGGATGAAGCCGCGGATCGCCCCGCCATGCGCATCGGACTTGGCCCAGATCACGAAGACGTCGGCGATCGGGCTGTTCGAGATCCAGGTCTTGGCGCCCGAAATCACGTAGCCGCCGTCGACCTGGCGCGCGCGCGTGGTCATGCCGCCGGGGTCGGAACCGGCATCCGGCTCGGTCAGGCCGAAACAGCCGATCCATTCGCCGCTGGCGAGCTTGGGCAGATATTTGCGCTTCTGCGCGTCCGAGCCATAGGCATGGATCGGGTACATCACCAGGCTCGACTGAACGCTCATCATCGAGCGATAGCCGGAGTCGACGCGTTCCACCTCGCGCGCGACCAGGCCATAGGCGACGTAGCTCGTCCCGACGCCGCCGAACTCTTCGGGAATGGTCGGGCCGAGCAAGCCGAGTTCGCCCATCTCGCGAAAGATCGCGGGATCGGTATGTTCGTGCTGGAACGCCTCGACGATCCGCGGGGCGAGCCGGTCCTGCGCATAGGCGCGTGCCGTATCGCGGATCATCCGCTCGTCTTCGGTCAGCTGCTCGTCGAGCAGGAACGGATCCGCCCAGTCGAACTTGCCCATACCGGCCATGCGTCACTCTCCTTTGGAGGGTGCGGTACGGGGGAAGGGGCGGAGAGGCAAGCCGTGCCCCTCCCATCTGCGGAAGGGGCAGGCGGCGTCGGCGCGTTCCGCCGGAGGTTCGACCGGTTCTTACAAGCCGAAGCGCAGGGTCGCGCGAAGGTCGCGCCCGGCAAGGGGAGCGAAATCCTTGAGGAAGCTGGAATGCCGGCGGGCGACGACATCGAAGACGTTGTTCGCCGACAGCAACAGGCTGGTCCGGGTCTCGCCGCCCCAGGGCTTCAGCGACAGCGAAGCATTGACCATCGTATAGTCGCTGGTCCGCGTCTCGAACGCCGCGAGCCGGTTCTGCGGGAAGGCATGTTCCACCTCGACCCGGCCGCTCAACCGGTCACCCTGCGCCTCGATGCCGCCGAGCACGCGAGCCGGCGGAATACGCGGCGCCGGCCCTAGGTCGACGATCGTCGCGCGGACATAGTCGCCGAGCAGATCGGCATTGATCGCATAGTCGCCGAGCTGCGCCAGCTTCACCGATCCGTCCGCCTCGAAGCCCCAATAACGGGCGTCGCGCTGCTGATATTGGAAGCAGGGCAGGTCGACATCGCGCCCCGATGGCGCGGCGGCGGCGGCGCACACCGCCTGATCGACCTGATTCTCGGAGATATAGTTGGTGAACCAGTTGTAATAGGCCGAGGCGTCGAAACTGAATCCGGTGCCATGGGCGTGCAACGTCGCCTCCAGTCCCCACGACTTTTCGAGCCGGAAGTCGGGGCTGCCGAGCTCATAGGCCTGGGTGCCGGCGTGCGCGCCGTTCGCGAACAATTCCTCCGCCGACGGCGCGCGCTCGGTGCGGGAGCCGTTGATGCCGACACGGATCGCATCGCTCAGCGCATAGGAGGCGCCGAGCGAACCCGACACCGCCTCGAAATGACGCTTGCCCGAAAAGAAGCGCAGATCGTCGGCCGGGGTCCGCGCGGCAAGATCGCTGATCTCGTAGCGCAGGCCGCCCTCCGCCCGGAAAGGTCCGCTGGCATATTGCTGCAGGGTGAAGAGGCCGGTCTGATTGGTCTCGTTCTTCGGCAGGAAGGCCTCATCGCCCTTCACGTCGAACTGACGGTTGAAATATTGAACGCCGCTCGCACCCTGCCAACCGCCGCGATTGGCCTGGACGAGTTCCAGCCGACCCTCGAGACCGTTGTTGTAGAAGGCGGTGCCGACGCTGCCATCCTCCTCCAGCTCGAAATGGCGGTACGTCGCCTGGCCGGCGCGGATACGGATCCGGTCCAGAAAGCCGCCGCCGGTCTGCACCTCGCCGCGCAGGTCGACGCGGTTTTGCACGACGGACAGACGCGGCGCCTCCTGCTCCTGGCCGACCTGCGTCGCGAAACGGATCGGCACGCCATAGAGGCTGTCGTAATGGCTGTAGCTGATGCCGAGATTGCCGGTATCGGTGATGAGCGTCGCGCCGGCCCCGGCGGTCCATGTCTCGGCGGCGGTATTGGGCAGCCGGTTGCGCAGCGCGGCGGAGGCGGCAAAATCGATCGGCTCGTCGGCGCCCGGTTGCGGCAGACCGACCTGGCTGAGTGCCGCGGCGCGCGCCTGGGGCGACAGGAGATAGCCGTGGCCGGTGCGCAGATCGTCCGACTTCAAATAGGAGCCGTCGGCGTGGAGGACGAGATGGTCGCCGACCGCGACGTCACCCGCCATGCCGCCCGACCGCTCGTTGGCCGCGGAGCCGTAATTGGCAATGCCGTTCAGCCGATAGCCGTCTTTTGGCACGGTGCGCGGGATGCGCGTATCGATGACGTTGACGACACCGCCGACGGCGGACGATCCGAATAGCAGCGCGGATGGGCCGCGCAGCACCTCGACGCGTTCCGCCAGCAGCGGGTCGATGATCACCGCATGATCGACCGAGGTGTTGGACACGTCGATCGAGCCGATGCCGTCGGTGAGCACGCGGACGCGGTCACCCTGGAAACCACGCAGGATCGGCCGCGAAGCACTCGGCCCGAAGGACGTGGCCGAGACGCCGGGCTGACGGGCGAGGGTTTCGCCGATCGTTGGGCGAAGTTCGCGGGTCAGTTCCTCGCCGGACAGGACGGTCGTGCCCTGCAGCACGTCGCGTTCGCTCTGGTCGATCGGCGCGGAGACGATGATGTCGCGGCTGTGATCCTGTTGTGCGGTGCTGCCGGGCACGGTGTCGGTGGCGATCTGGGCGCTGGCCGGCGCTGCGGTCAGGGCAAGGCCGGCGGTACCGGCCAACAGGGCAAGACGTGCCATTGATACTCCAAGCATACGAATTTGGTGCGATGCAGCACCGTCTAGCGGTGATGTTACATTATATCAAAGGCAAATTTCATCAGATTGGCGGTTTCTGACGTCTTATCGGGCGGCGATCAGGAGAATCGCGAGCGTTACCGATTCGGGCGCAACCAGTTCCACCGCGAGATCGGCGACCAGCGCACCGGGGACGGTAAGCTCGGCCTCCGGCAGACGGTCGAGCCACGATCGCGCGGCTCCGTCCACCGCGCAGCGGAGCATCACCCTGCTGCCGTCGAAGGTCGCGCTGGCCCAGGGCTCCTCGGTCAGGGCCACCGGCTCGATCTGGATTCCGGCCAGGGCTGCGTCACGGCGCAGGGCGCGGATCAGCCGTCCGGTTTGGCCGTGAAGGTTCGTTTCGGTGCTCATGACATCGCCCCCCGATTGGCGGCGACGTCGCTGACGAGGCAGGGGCGGCCGGTCCGAACGGCATTCTCGCCGCGAGGCGCGACCGGATCGCTTGCGATGAAATCGCGGATGCGCCGCTCCATCGCCGGCCGCGGTTGACGGCCGCGCTTCAGGTCGTGGACCAGGCGCGGATCGTTGACCGCCAATCGACCAAACAGGGTCGCCGGCATCCGCGTCCGCGCGAGATATTGGTTGATGTCATACAGCACCGTCATCGCTCCCTCCCGAGTCCGAGTCCGTCGGAATGTTCATGACGTGTTCCGCCAAATCCTACTTGTCTAGGAAAAAATCCTAGATTATGGACAGACGGTGAACGGGCACGATCCAAGGGCGCGATTGCGCGACCTCGCGCTGGAGCGGGGGGCGAGTCTTGCCGCCCTGTCGGCGATGATCGGGCGCAATCCCGCGTATCTTCAGCAATTCGTCACACGAGGGTCCCCCCGCGCGCTGCTGCCCGACGATCGACGGCGGCTGGCCGATTTTTTCGGGGTCGACGAGGTGGAACTGGGTGCGGAGAGGAGCCGCCCGGCCTTCGTCCTGCCGCGGCTCGACGTAACGGCATCGGCGGGTCCCGGCGCGTTGGTCGATGGCGAGATCATGCTCGGTGCGGAGGCGCTCGACCCGGCGCTGGCGACGCGCCTGCGGCTCAAGGCAGGGCAGGCGGCGATCGTGCGGGTGCGCGGCGAATCAATGGAGCCGACGCTGGTCGACGGCGACCTGATCGTGGTCGATCAGGCGCAGCGCCGGCCCGATGCGCAGGCCGCGCTGTTCGTATTGCGCTACGACGATGCGGTGATGGTCAAGCGCGTGCGCTGGACGCGGGACGGGCTGGCGGTGACCAGCGATAATCCCGCTGCCGCTCCGGTTCCCGCCGGCACGCCGGCGGTGATCGGCAAGGTGGTGTGGCTGATGCGCGCCCCGCGCTAGTTCAGCCGCGGCGGTCGCGCAGCCAAACGGCGATGGCGCCGGCGCTGCCGATCGCCAGTCCGGCAAGGAAGCCGATCGTCACTTGACCTTCGAACAGGCCGATCACCGCGCCGAGGATCGAGCAGGCTGCAACGAGAACACCGCCGGCGGCGGAAGCGGGGGGATTGGCCATGGTAGGGCCCTGCCACGTCCCGACCTGGGACGCCAGTGCCCCGGTTCGGGACGATCGGGACGAGAACGAAAAGTGCCGTTTACCTTCGTCCACCGCAGTTTGCGGCTGCGCGACACCATCTGGCACGGTGCATGTATAATAGAAGACGATGATGCCATTCCGCGACACCGCCGCTCCCTTGTATCTCGCCGACGCCGATCAGGTCGTCGAAGCGACCGACCTGATCGCCGCCTTCGGCGAACATGCCGTGCTGGAAGCGGCGGTCCGTGCCGGAGCGATGCGCGACATCGGCAATCACGTCCGCTTCTGCCGCTGGCGGCAGACGGAGCGGTTGATCGCGGTGATGGTCAGCGA
>JAEWJQ010000288.1 GCA_023386515.1 Pseudomonadota bacterium
GAACTGACGTGGTTGATCCTGGCGCTGTCGGCAGTGGCGGTCGTCTACACCTCGCTCATCGCGCTGGTGCAGGCGGACATGAAGAAGCTGATCGCCTATTCGTCGGTCGCGCACATGGCGATCGTGACCATCGGTCTCTATGCCTTCAACCGGCAGGGGATCGAGGGCGCGATGATCATGATGCTCAGCCACGGGCTGGTGTCGGGCGCGCTGTTCCTGTGCGTCGGCGTCATCTACGACCGGCTGCACACCCGCGAGATCGCGCGCTACGGTGGTCTGGCGATCAACATGCCGCGCTACGCTTTGTTCTTCCTCTTCTTCACCATGGCGTCGATCGGCCTGCCGGGGACCAGCGGCTTCGTCGCCGAATTCCTCAGCCTGATGGGCACCTACCAGATCTCGACCTGGACGGCGCTGGTCTGCACGACCGGCATCATCCTCGGCGCGGCGTACATGCTCTACCTCTACCGCCGCGTCGTATTCGGCGAGATCAAGTCGGAGGACGTACGCGCAATGCAGGATCTGTCGGGGCGTGAGCTCTGGCTGCTCGCGCCGGTCGCGGCGGTCGCGCTCTGGATGGGTGTCTATCCAGAAAGCTTCATGGCGCCGATGCGCAAGGACGTCGGCGTGCTGCTCGCCCGCATCGATCGCGCGGCGCCGCCGAGCGACTCCAAACCCACCGCCGGCAAAGCTGCCGCGCCTGTTCATGTTGCAGCCGAGGGCGCGCACTGATGGATTACGCCGCCAATCTCGCTATGACGCTGCCCGAGGTGATCCTCGGGGTCGGCGCCATCGTCCTGATGCTCGTTGCCGCCTGGGGCGGGCAGGGTTCGACCCGCGCCATCTCCTGGACCGCGGTGGCGATCCTCGCCGGCGCCTGCGTCGCGGTCACCGGTCCCGCCTCCAGCGGCGGGGTCGCGTTCGACGGCCTCTACCGCGCCGATGCCTTCGCCGGCTTCGCCAAGCTACTGATGTTCCCGGCCGCCGCCATCGCCATCCTGATGGCGCCGGGCTTCTTCCAGCGCACCAGCGGCGACGATCTGCGCCCGGAATATCCGGTGCTGATCCTGCTCTCCGCCGCGGGTATGGGCATGATGGTGTCGGCGGCCGACCTGCTGACCCTCTACGTCGGCCTCGAGCTGCAGAGCCTCGCGGCCTATGTGCTCGCCAGCTTCATGCGCCGCGACGCGCGTTCGGCGGAGGCGGGCCTCAAATATTTCGTGCTCGGCGCGCTGGCGAGCGGCATCCTGCTCTACGGCATCAGCCTGGTCTACGGCTTCGCCGGGACGACGTTGTTCGACGGCATCGCGCAGGCCTATGCCGGCCCGCGCTCGCTGGGCCTGATCTTCGGCCTCGTGTTCGTCTTCGCCGGCCTGGCGTTCAAGATGTCGGCGGTGCCGTTCCACATGTGGACGCCGGACGTCTATGAGGGCGCGCCGACCCCGGTCACCGCCTTCTTCGCCTCGGCGCCCAAGGTCGCGGCGCTCGGCCTGGCCGTGCGCGGCGCGGTCGAGGCGATGGGCCCGGCCACCGATCAGTGGCGCCAGATCGTGATCTTCGCGGCGCTCGCCTCGATCATCCTCGGCGCGGTCGCGGCAGTGGGGCAGACCAACATCAAGCGGCTGCTCGCCTATTCGTCGATCAACAACGTCGGCTTCGCGCTGATCGGCCTGGCGGCCGGCACGCCGACCGGCGTCTCGGCAGTGCTGGTGTATCTCACCATCTACGTCGTGATGACGTTGGGCTCGTTCCTGATCGTTCTGCAGATGCGCGATGCGGACGGCCAGCCGGTCGAGAGCATCGCCGCGCTCAGCGGCCTGTCGCGGACACGGCCGGGCCTCGCCTTCGCGCTGATGATGTTCATGCTCAGCCTCGCGGGCATCCCGCCGCTGTTCGGCTTCTATGCCAAGTTCGCGGTGTTCGACGCGGCGATCGCGGCCGGGCTCTTCCCGCTCGCGGTGATCGGCTATGTCGCCTCGGTGATCGGCGCCTATTATTATCTGCGCGTCGTCAAGACGATGTACTTCGACGAACCGGCGCCGGCGTTCGGCCCGAGCGACAGCAAGCTGGAGGGCGGCCTGATCGTCGTCACCGCGGCGTTCATCTCGCCGCTCGGCTATCTGCTGATCGCGCCGCTGACCGCCTGGACGACCGTCGCCGCGCAGGCGCTGTTCTGACGATCCGCACCGTCGTCGAGACGGGGTCGACCAACGCCGACCTGCTCCACCTCGCCTCGCTCGGCGCGCGCGAGGGGGAGTGGCTGCGCGCCGAGGTCCAGAGCGCGGGGCGCGGGCGGCAGGGCAGGGCGTGGCAATCGCCCGCCGGCAATCTCTATGCCAGCACGTTGGTACGGCTGCGCCTCGGCGACCCGCCGGCGGCATCGCTGGCGCTGGTCGCGGCGGTCGCGCTGCACGCGGTGCTCGCGCGTCATCTGCTGGGTCGGCCGATGCTGAAATGGCCCAACGACGTGCTGGTCGACGGCGCCAAACTGTCCGGGATCCTGCTGGAGCGGAGCGGCGATGCGGTGGTGATCGGCATCGGCGTCAACGTCGCCCACCACCCCGATCTTCCCGACCGCCGCACCACCAGCCTTGCGGCCGAGGGCGCGCCACTCGATGCGGCATCGCTGGTCGAGGAACTCGCCGAGGCGATGGCGCGCTGGATCCAACGGTGGCGGGGCGAGGGGATCGACACGATCCGCCGTGCCTGGCTCGCGGCCGCGCACCCGGTCGGCACCGCGCTCAACGTCCGGCTGCCGGATGGCGGGGCGATCGACGGCATCTTCGACGGGCTCGATGCCGATGGCGCCCTGGTGTTGCGCTTGGCCGACGGCGAACGGCGTGTCATGCACGCGGCCGACGTGTATCTGCTGTAACGGCAATCTGGCGGCAGCGGCCGCGCACAAGGGGATGAGGCGGAGCGATGCTGCTCGCGATCGATGCCGGTAACACCAACGTCGTCTTTGCCCTGGTCGAGGGGCGGGCGATCCGCGGCCGCTGGCGGATCGCCCCCGATCCGCGCCGCACCGCCGACGAATATGCCGTGTGGCTGAGCCAGTTGCTGGCGCTGGAAGGCTTCGCGCGCGAGGACGTGACGCAGGTGATCGTCGCCACCGTCGTGCCGCGCGCGCTGCACAATCTGCAGGTGCTGAGCAGCAAATATTTCCGGACCGAGGCGCTGATCGCCGGTCGTGCGCCGGTCGAATGGGGCATTGCGCTCGATGTCGACGAGCCGCAGAACCTGGGCGCGGATCGCGCGGTCAATACGATCGCGGCGCATGAGCTGCACGACGGCGACCTGATCGTCATCGACTTCGGCACCGCGACGACCTTCGACGTCAGCGACTATCGCGGCGCGTACAAGGGCGGGATCATCGCGCCCGGAATCAACCTGTCGCTCGATGCGCTGGTCAGCGCCGCCGCCAAGCTGCCGCGCATCGCGATCGAGGCGCCGGCGTCGACCAGCGTGATCGGCCGCAACACCGTCAGCCAGATGCATATCGGCATCTTCTGGGGCTATATCGCGATGATCGAGGGGCTGACCCAGCGGCTGAAGGCGGAGGTCGGACGGCCGGTCAAGGTAATCGCCACCGGCGGTCTCGCCGTGCTGTTCGAACGACATACCGATGCGTTCGACGTGGTCGAGCCGGACCTGACGATACAGGGGCTGGCGATCATGGCCGAAAGAGCCCATATCCCATCCTGACGCGCTCGCGCCGACCGGCCTGGCGGGCGCCCCAGAATTCACCGAAAGACATTGATGACCCCCAAGAATAACGAACTGCTCTTCTGCGCGCTCGGCGGCTCGGGCGAGATCGGCATGAACGTCAACCTCTATGGCCATGCCGGTAAATGGCTGATGGTCGATTGCGGCGTGACCTTCGCCGACGCCGCTTATCCCGGCATCGACATCGTGCTGCCCGACCTCGCCTTCATCGAGGATCGCCTCGACGATCTGGTCGGCATCGTGCTGACCCACGGGCACGAGGACCATATCGGCGCCTTGCCTTATCTGGCCGAGGACCTCGGCGTGCCGCTCTATGCGACGCCGTTCACCGCCGGGCTGATCCGCGGCAAGCTGGAAGAGGAAGGCAATGCCAACCGCGTCACGCTGCGCATGGTGCAGCCGGGCGGGTCGGAGCAGATCGGCCCCTTCAACGTCCGCTTCGTCGAACTGTCGCACTCGATCCCCGAGCCCAACGCGCTGGTGATCGAGCCCGCGGCCGGCCGCGTGGTCCAT
>JAEWJQ010000289.1 GCA_023386515.1 Pseudomonadota bacterium
GTTCCAGAGGGTCCGGGCGCAGCAGCGGTCAGACAGCGGCGCGCAAGTCCGCCTCCACCCGCCGGGCACCGGCGCAGCGCAAGCCTGCCGCTTCGCGGGGCGGCGCGGGCGGTCGTCGTCCCGCCGCCAAGAAGAACTCGCGCGGAGGTGGCGCCCTCGCGTCGATCGGAAGGGGCATTGGTTCCGGCTGGTCGATGGTCGCCAAGGGCGTGGGCGCCACGACCCGCACGGTCGGCAAGGCTGCCGAGATCGAGCACGGCCATCGACGGGACGGCATCGCGCTCGGCCTCATCGCCGTCAGTGTCGTGATCGCCGGCGGAATGTGGTTCTCGGCGGGCGGACCGGTGGGGGAGTGGATCGAGACTGCGGTCCGCGCCATCGTCGGAGCGGTCGCGGCAGTGCTGCCCCTCCTCGGCATCGGCATCGCGGTCGTCCTGATGCGCACCGAGCCCAAGCCGGATATCCGCCCCCGCATCGTCCTCGGATCACTCCTGGTGGGTCTGCCCGCGGTCGGACTGTGGCACATCGCCGCCGGGGCGCCCACGACGTCGAGCGGCTGGCCGTCGGCGGCCGGCGTGGTCGGCGACGTCGTGGCAGGCCCGCTCACCAGCGGGGTCACTGCCTGGCTGTCCGCACCCCTGTTGCTGATGGCGATGTTCTTCGGCGTCCTGTTGCTCACCGGTACGACCGTGCGTGAGGTGCCCGAACGCTTCCGCTCGTACTTCGGCACGTCCTACGACGACGACGAGTACGACCACGCCCACGATCCGCGGCGTCGACGAGGGCTGGACCGTCGCCTCGCCCGGCGCGCGGACGCGGATGCCGCAGCAATCGGTCAGCAAATTGTGGGTGGCGATGACGCTGCTCGACCTGCGCGACCAGGGCAAGGCGCGGCTCGACGACCCGATCGTGGTGCGGCCCGAGGATCTGACCTTGTTCCACCAGCCGATCGCGATGCTGGTCAAGGGCGACGGCTATCACACCACCGTCGGCGAATTGCTGCGCCGCGCACTGACGATGAGCGACAATACCGCCAACGACCGGCTGCTGACCTATGTCGGCGGGCCGGCGGCGGTGCGCGCGATGATCGAGCGCAAGCGGCTGGGCGACATCCGCTTCGGCCCCGGCGAGCGCCTGCTCCAGTCGCGCACTGCCGGCCTGGTCTGGAACCAGGCGACCATGTCCAAGGGCAATGGCTTCGAACTCGCCCGCTCGCGCCTGTCGCCCGAGGTGCGCGCCGCGGCGCTCGACGCCTATGTCAACGATCCGCCCGACGGCGCGGCGCCGCTGGCGATCGCCGATGCGCTCGCCCGGCTGGCGCGCGGCGAACTGTTCACCGAGACGTCGACGCGCATCCTGCTCGACACGATGGGCGCGTCGATCACCGGCCGGGCGCGGCTGCGGTCGGCGTTGCCCGCCGGCTGGCAGATCGCGCACAAGACCGGGACGGGGCAGGATCTCGGCAGTCGCAACGCCGGCTTCAACGACGTCGGCCTGCTCACCGCACCGGACGGCCGCCGCTATGCGATCGCGGTGATGATCGGCGACAGCCGCCGTCCGATCCGCGAGCGGCAGGAACTGATCGCGTCGGTGGCGCGCGCTGTGGCCGATTATGCGGAAGGAACGCGAGGGTGAGCCATTCCCCTTCCGCTTGCGGGAGGGGAGCGTAAGCGACACGAAGGACACAGTGTCGCCACATCCGTGCCGCAACCGTTAGGATTACGTTGGCCGCCCTCCGCCGATCCGCTAAGCGGCAGGGGCGATGCCCCATCTCTATCTCGTCGACGGCTCGGGCTATATCTTCCGCGCCTATCACCGGCTGCCGCCGCTGACCAACAAACATGGCGAGCCGGTGGGCGCCGTCTATGGCTACACGACGATGCTGTGGCGGCTCGCCGACGATCTGCACAAGGCGGACGGACCGACGCACATGGCCGTCATCCTCGACAAATCGTCGTCGACCTTCCGCAACCAGAAGTACGACCAGTATAAGGCGCAGCGGCCGCCGCCGCCGGAGGATCTGGTCCCGCAATTCCCGATGATCCGCGACGCGACGCGCGCCTTCTCGCTGCCGTGCATCGAGGAGGAAGGCTGGGAGGCGGACGATCTGATCGCCAGTTATACCAAGGCGGCGCTGGCGCAGGGCTGGCAGGTGACGATCGTCAGTTCCGACAAGGACCTGATGCAGCTGATGACCGATCCGTCGGTCGACATGCTCGACACGATGAACAACCGCCGGCTGGGGCCGGAGGCGGTGGTCGAGAAGTTCGGCGTCGGACCGGAGAAACTGGGCGACGTGCTGGCGCTGATGGGCGACAGCGTCGACAACGTGCCCGGTGTCCCCGGCGTCGGGCCGAAAACCGCAGCCAAGCTGATCCTGGAACATGGCGACGTCGAAGGCGTGCTGGCCGCCGCCGCGTCCGACACGTTCAAGAAGGGCAAGCTGCGCGAAAATCTGATCGAACATGCCGACAAGGCGCGGCTGAGCCGCAAGCTGGTCGAGCTCGCCTGCGACGTGCCGCTCGAGCATCCGCTCGAGGAACTGGCGATGCAGGGCATTCCGGATGCGCCGCTGCGCGCCTTCCTGGAGCATCACGGCTTCAAGTCGCTGCTGTCGCGGCTCGGCCAGGTCGCCGATGCGCCGGTCGAGGAAACGGTCGACGCGCCGTTCGAGGAAGACCCGCCGTGCGATCACGACGGCTATGAGACGGTGATCGACGAGGCCGCGCTGGACCGGTGGATCACCGTCGCCCGCCATCAGGGCTGGGTCGCGATCGATACCGAGACGACCGGCACCGATGCGACCCGCGCCAGGCTGGTCGGCGTCAGCCTGGCGCTGGCCGCGAACCTCGCCTGCTACATCCCGCTCGGCCACGGCGGCAGCGACCTGTTCGGCGAGACGCCGGTCCAGCTCGACCGCACCCTCGCGCTGACCAAGCTGAAGGCGCTGTGCGAGGATCCGTCGGTGCTCAAGATCGGCCACAACCTCAAATACGACATGACCTTGCTCGGCCTGTGCGACGAGGTCGGCGGCATCGCGGTCGCGCCGCACGACGACACGATCGTGATGAGCTTCGACCTCGACGCCGGGCTGCACGGCCACGGCATGGACGAGCTTGCCGCGACGCATCTGTCGCACAGCTGCATCGCCTTCAAGGACGTGGTCGGCACCGGCAAGTCGCAGCGCGGCTTTCACGAAGTCGATCTCAAGGCCGCGACCCGCTACGCCGCCGAGGACGCGGACGTCACCTATCGTCTGTGGAAGCGGTTCAGGGCGCGGCTGCCCGTCGAAGGCGCGACGCGCGTCTACGAGATGGTCGACCGGCCGCTGGTGCCGGTGATCGCGCGGATGGAGACGCGCGGGATCAAGGTCGACCGCGAGCGGCTGTCGGGCCTGTCGGCGGAATTCAGCGGCCAGATCGGCCAGCTAGAAACGGTGATCCACGGCATCGCTGGTGCGCCGTTCACGATCGGCAGCCCCAAGCAATTGGGCGACGTGCTGTTCGAGCGGATGGGGATCAAGGGCGGCCGCAAGGGCAAGTCCGGCGTCTATTCGACCGACGTCACCGAGCTGGAGCGGATCGCCGCCGACAAGGATTCGCCGGGCGCGGACATCGCCGCGCGCGTGCTGGAATGGCGCCAGCTGACCAAGCTCAAGAACACCTATACCGACGCGCTGCAGGAGGAGATCAACCCGGCGACGGGGCGGGTGCACACCAGCTACAGCCTGACCGGTGCGCAGACCGGCCGGCTGTCGTCGACCGAGCCCAATCTGCAGAACATCCCGATCCGTACCGAGGTCGGCCGCCAGATCCGCGACGCCTTCGTCGCTGAGCCAGGCAACGTCATCCTCGCCGCCGACTATTCGCAGATCGAGCTGCGCCTCGCCGCGCATATGGCGGACGTGCCGCAGCTGCGCGACGCCTTCGCGCGCGGCGACGACATCCACAGCCTGACCGCCCAGGAATTGTTCGGCGAGGTGACGCGCGACACGCGGGCGAAGGCCAAGACGATCAACTTCGCGATCCTCTACGGCATCAGCCGCTGGGGTCTGGCGGGACGGCTGGACATCGGCGCCGACGAGGCGCAGGCGATGATCGACCGCTATTTCGAGCGTTTCCCCGGCATCAACCGCTACATCGCCGAGACGCTGACGCAGGTCCGCGAGCGCGGCTTCACCACCACGCTGTTCGGGCGCAAGACGCACTTCCCGCGGATCAAGTCGCGGGTGCAGCACGAGCGCCAGGGCGCCGAGCGCGCCGCGATCAACGCGCCGATCCAAGGGACCAGCGCCGACATCATCAAACGGGCGATGGTGCGGATGGAGCCGGCGCTCGCCGCGGCGGGCCTGCCGAACGTGCAGATGCTGCTGCAGGTGCACGACGAACTCGTCTTCGAATTGCCCGAGGGCGACGTCGCGGCGGCCAAGCCGGTGATCGAGCGGGTGATGGCGACGGCGGCGGAGCCGGCGGTCACGCTGACCGTCCCGCTGGGGATCGAGATCGGCGTCGGCGCGAGCTGGGGGGCGGCGCATTGATCGTGGGCGCTCCGAATCCGCCCTCACCCTTCCCACTCGCTTTCGGCGAGCGGGCCCCTTCCCTCTCCCGTCGGGCGAGGGAGGGAGGCGCGCAGCGCCGGAAGGGTGAGGGTGGCCGTCCGGCCAGCCGTTGATGGTGTCCGAAACACAAGACATCGATGCACTCGCGAAGGGTGGGCGAACCAACATCGCGGGGTTCGTACTGCGCCTTGCCGCACGCATCCCTTTCCTGTTCATCGCCGGGCGGCTCTATGGCGCCGACCTCGTCGGCCGCTTCGCTTTGGCGGTGGTGGTGGTCGAGCTGGCCGCATTGGTCGCGACGCTCGGCCTGAAACGCGGCCTGGCGCAGGCGCTGGCGTCGGCAGAGGATCGCCCGCATGCGCATGTCGTCTGGGACGCGCTGGCGGTGGCGTTCATCGCCTCGATCGCGGCGAGCGGCATCCTGATCGCCTTCCCTCACGTCATGTACGCCAACACGCAGGTCACCGGCCTGGACCGGTTCCTGCCGTGCATCATCGTCGCTGTGGCGTGGAGCGACGTCAGCCTCGCCGCACTGGCCTATCGCCACGACGTCAAGGCGGCGGTGACCGCGCGGGCGGTGGTGGAGCCGTGGACGATCTCGATCGCCGCCTGGGTCTTCTCCTTCTTCACCACCAAGGACGGGCTGGTCCTGTCCTATGTTGCGTCGATGACCGCGGCGCTGATCGCCAGCCTGGTGCCGTTCCTCAAGAGCTACGGCCTGCCCAAGGGCTGGTCGCCGCATCCCGGCGCGCTGTTCGCGCTGGCGCGGGCGAACGCGCCGCTCGCCGGCGCCGACGCGCTGGAATGGGGCAGCCGCAACGTCGACCGTTTCATCCTCGGCCTGACCTTCGAGCCCAAGGTGGTCGGCATCTATTACATGGCGCAGCAGGTCGCTTCGCTGCCGCAGAAGCTGAAGACCAGCTTCGACCCCATCCTTGGCCCCGTCATCACCCAGAGCCTGGCGGTGAACGACCGCGCCGCCATCGCCAACCAGGTGCGCCAGGTCGCCTTCTGGATCATGGCGGCGCAAGGCGGGCTGGCGCTGATGGGATCGATCCCCGGCGAAGCGGTGATGGGCGTGGTCGGGCCGCAGTTCGTCGCCGGCAGCTACGCACTCGGCTTCCTTCTCACCGCCGAAGTGCTCGCCTCGACCGGGGCGGTGTGCGAATCGGCGCTGGTCTATACGGCGCGGCACCGCAACCTGATCATCTCCATCGTCATGCTGGCGGTGCAGATCGGATTGAGCGTCGGCTTCATCATGGCGGCGCGGGCGCTCGGCTGGCCGGAGGTGTGGCAGGCGGCGGGGCCCGCCCTCGCGCTGATGCTCAGTGTCGGCCTGACCTCGGTCGTCAAGGCGCGGCTGCTCGGCCGCATCCTGGCGGCGCCGGTGTCGCCGTGGCGCTGGCCGCTGGCCGGCGCGGCGGCTGCGGCGATCGTCGTCGGCACGCTGTTCACCATGCTACCGCACGAGTTGGAATGGGCGGAACTGCTGTTCGGCGAACCGGCGATCGCGGCGACCTATCTGCTGATCCTGTGGCGCTTCGCCTTCGGCCCGGCGGACCGGGCCTTGTTCGGCAAGATGCCGCGCGCCGAGGATGCGACGCTGCCCAATGTCGGCGCGCCCGTCGGCTGAGCGGAGGTCGATCCGCGCGAGGACGCGGAGGCTGGCTGGTCGTTACGCCCCTCCCCGGCGGACGCCGAAGCTGATTCGGGAACGCTGCTGCTCCGCGTCGCTCCTCATGACAGAGATCTGCCAACTGGGCCCCGTCGATCGCCGCATGGCGGATCGGCGCTCCGCCGTCATCGGCGGTCGGCTGGTGAGTCAGTCCCCTTTCGAGGATCAGAAGCGGAAGGCGGTGCCGACGTAGACCGACTGGCTGTCGTGACGGTCGTCGTCGCCGACGCGGGTCAGGCGGTCACGATCGGACCGGTAACGCATGCCCGCGGTCAGATCGAGGTTGCGGGTCAGCGAATAGGAGCTGCTGAGATCGACCGAATAGCTCGGCATGTCCTCGACCAGCTTGTTGGTGTTGCCAAGCGGACGATCGGCGACCGCGGTCAGGCGGCTGCTGGCGCGACCCGCGCGATAGGTAAGCGCGACATCCGCGGATTCGCGGCTGCCCGGCTGCGGCCCAAGGTCGAGGCGCGACACGTCGCCGGACAGGGCGAATTTCTTCCAGCCGACGGATACGCCCAAATTATAGGCGATCGGCTGGATGCCGAGAGTCGCCGGCTTGGCCGGGCCGGCGCGTGCCGGATCGATGGCGGCCACGGCCAGCGCCCGATTCGAGCGGGCGCGCACCGCGACGGTCACGCGGCGCTTGTCCTGGCGCCCTTCGGCCGGGGTGAAGCGGAAGGCGGCATCATCGAGGCCGGCGCGTGCGATCACCGCGGCGAGGCGCGGGTCGGCGGCGGCCGGTGTGAACGAGCC
>JAEWJQ010000363.1 GCA_023386515.1 Pseudomonadota bacterium
CATGGAAGCCATAGGCGTCGGCGAGCAGATTGGGCTGGCCGTCGGGACGCGCGGTGATGCTGGCATAGGGCGCACCACCGGCCACCTGCCATTGGCTGTCGTCGAACGCAGGGGCCGCTTCGGGCGATCCGGCGGCGGTGCGCCAGCCGGTCAGCTTCGGCAGCGTGAAGGGGGACGGGCCGGGTAGCGCGGCGGTGCGGCTGCCGAGCATAGTCGTGCGCGTGGCGATCGCGGCGCCGTTCCATCGGATCGAGCGGACCGACGCGGGGGCCCACACCTCCAGCGGCGTCGCCTCACGCGTGTCGCCGCTGAGCGACAGGGTGCCACGGGTGAGGTCGGCGCGGCGCAACAGCGCTGGCCCGCGCACCAGTGCCGGACCCTGCCGCCAATAACGTACCGCCTCCGCCTCGTCGGTGAGGATCAAGGTCAGCGGCGGCCGTCCACCGCCCTCGACCGACACCACCGCCCGGCCGGCATGCGGATAGGACAGGATCAGGTCGCCGCGTGACGCGTCGAACCGGCTCGTCGCCTGACCGTCGAGGACGCGAACGGTGGGGGCCGATGCGTAGCGCAGCGCCGTCTCGCCCGTCTCTCCAGCGCGTCCGTACAGCAGCATCAGGTCGCGGTCGCCGAGCGGCAGCGTCGCCTGCAGTTCCGACGTCGAATAGACCAGCCGCTGCCCGCCCAGCGTCACGCCCGCGATCAGCCATTTGGCGTCGAAGCCGTCGAGCCGCATCTGGCCTGCCTGCGGAAAGGTATAGCGGCCGTCGGGCAGATCGGCGGTGATCGTGAAGGCGTCGTTGCTCTGCCCGTTCGACGGCTTGTGCGTCACCATCAGGAAACGCGCGTCGGTTTCCGGGCTGCGGTTGTGATAGGCCTGAACCTTGTCGGACGACACCGTGACGGGGGCGGCCGGCACCATGCCGGCGAGCGAGGGCACGCTGGCGATGAGGCCGCCGAGCTGCTTCATCTCCTCCGCCTTTTCGCGGACCTCGCGATCCTCGGCGATGGCCGAGCCATAGTCGTAGCTGGTGAACACCACCGGTGCGGGCAGCCAGCCCCAGCTGGTGCCGCCATAGCCCATATAGACCGAATGGATGTCGATGCCGTTGGCGAGGTTGGTGCCGTAGAAGATGCGCTGGAAGCGCTTGCCGCGCTGGATCGCGTTACAGTCGTAGCCGCCGTTCGAGCCCCAATAGTCGAACCAGCCGCCACCGAATTCCGCCAGGAACGCCGGCGTGTCGGGCGAGGCGGAAGCGCCGCCCTTCGCACCACCCGGGCCGTAGAATCCCCAGTCGGGCGCGGCGACGCCGCGCGTCGGCTTGCCCTGCACGGTGCAGGTGCCGCCCGGATAGCCGTCGAAGGCGTAAAGGTCGTTTGGGCCCTTCACCACATTGGGAACGCTCGAGCTTTCCGGCACCCAATAGCCGTTGCGCCCCTGGTCGTTGTGGAAGATCGGCACGGTGATGCCGTCGGCCCGCGCCTTGGCGTACAGGTGATCCATGTACCGGCGCTGCGCCGGAGTGGTCGCGGACAGCTCGTTCTCGATCTGGTGGAGGATGACGCTGCCGCCGTTGTTGATCTGATGGCGCGCGATGATCGCGTCGATGCGCGTCAGCCACTCGTCGGCCGCGGCCATATAGGCGGGATCGTCGGTCCGCGCCTTGCCACGCTGGTTGACCAGCCAGCCGGGGAAGCCGCCGCGCGACAGTTCGGCGTTCACATAGGGCCCGGCGCGGGTGATGACGTAGAGCCCTTCTTCCTGCGCCATGGTCAGCACCCGGTCCATGTCGCGGATGCCGGTAAAGTCGTACACGCCCTGTCTCGGGCTATGGTAGCCCCAGTCGAAATAGAGCGCGACGGTGTTGAAGCCGCTCGCCTTCATCTTCTGCAGGATGTCGCGCCACAGATCGGGGCTGGGTAGGCGGAAGGGGTGGAATTCGCTCGACCAGATCAGCTGGCGCTTGCCGTCGATCATCAAAGAGCGCGCGTCGTAGCTGACCCGGCCGAAGGTCTTAATTGGGGCGGATAGATTCTCGGTCGGCCGCGCGACCTGGGCCGCCGCCGGCGCGCCGAGCAGCGCCAGCGCCGCTCCGCCGGCCAGAAGAGCCAGGCGGCGATCAGTCATGATGGAAGATCAGCGGCAGCGGCGTTTCGACGGGGCGGTTGTCCGCCTGCACCTCCATCAGCGGCGCCATATGATCCCACCAGCGCTTCATCACCGGATGGTCGGGCAGAGCATCGCGGCGGTTGTCGTCGGCAAGCTTCAGCACCGCGAACAGCGCCAGCGTCTGCTCGTCGAGGAAGATCGAATAATCGTGGATGCCGCTGTCGGTCAGCAGCTGCGACAGTTCGGGCCAGATCGCGTCGTGACGGCGGCGATATTCGTCGATGACGCCGGGCTTCAGCTGCATCCGGAATGCGTGGATCGACGGCATTGGCTTCCCTCCCTGCGACCCATTATGTGGCATTGGTCTATAGAATTTGGTACACGCGTCACACGGGCGCGTCAAATGCTAAGAGCGCCAGGCGGGCGTCCCGCGCACCGTCAGGGCGGTGACATCGTCGGCGAGGATGGCCGGCCGCGCGTCGCCGGCCGTGGCCAGATGCAGGCGGTCGATCGTCACGCCGCGCGCGTGGCGCATCCACAGGCCCCAGGCGGGGGTCGGACCGAACATGCTGGGCTCGGGATAGGCCTCAGCCAGCTCGCCCGGCCGGCGCGCCGCATCGTCCGTCGTGCCGCCACCGCGGTAGGACAGGGTGATGTCGCTCAGCGCGACATTCTCGACCGGGCGCGACGACAGGCCGGCGATCGTCGCGGCAAAGCGGTGGTCGATGCCGTCGGCCGTGATCTGCGCGATTCGCACGTCGCGGATCGCGCCGATGCCGGTGCCGGCCGGGCCGCGACGCCGATCGCCGATGCGCAGGAACAGCGGCGCCGTGGTGACGTCGGTCATCGTCAGCCGTTGCGCGACGATCCGTTCCATCACCCCACCGTCGACGGTCTCCAACGCCAAGCCGCGGCAATGGGCGAAGCGGCAATCCTCGATCGTGATGTCGCGGTAGCCGCCGTTGCTTTCCGTCCCCAGCTTGATCCGGCCGGTGACCCGGTCGCGATCGGGAGCGACCTGCTGCGTCGTCGATCGGCGGCCGTCGAGCATCGTGCCGAGGTCATAGCCGGACACGGCGCAGTCGCGGATAGAGATCCGCTCCGCCGCCATGCGCTCGCCGAGCGCCAGACTGCTCTTCACGACGATCGCGTCATCATTGGGCGTGTTGACCCGGCAGCGCCGAACCACGACGTCCTGGACGCAGTCGAGGTCGATCCCGTCGCGGTCGGTGTCGATCGCCAGATCCTCGATCGTCAGGTGACGGGTGCCGGTCGCCAATATGGCGAAATGGCCGCAGCGCAGCATCGAGAAGTCCGACAGGCGGATGTCGCGGCCGCCACGCAGCGCGATCGCCTTGTTACCCAGCCCCTGCATGCGCGCGACATCGGGTTCCAGTCGCGCGATCTCGGCGGCGCTCATCTGCCGCATCGACAGGGGGCGTTCCCCGGTCTGCGCCTTCCAGCGCGCGCCGGGGCCGTCGCGGGTCAGGCCGAGCCCGTCGATCAGACCGGGGCCGACGATCGCCGCTTGTTCGATCCCGTCGCCCCAGAACAGGCTGTTGTGCCAGTGGCTGTGGCCGAAATCCTGGTACAATTGCTCGCCGCGATCCTCCGGCAGGTCGTAGCGGCCGGCGTGCCGGGCGGGATCGGCGGCCTCGATCACCGCGCCCTTGGCGAAGGCGAGCGTGACCCGGCTGTGCAGGCGGATCGAGAAGCACAGGTAACGGCCGGCGGGGATCACCACCGTGCCGCCACCGGCCCGCGCCGCGGCGGCGATCGCGGCATTGAAGGCCGCGGTGTCGAGCGCTTGCCCGTCGCCGCGCGCGCCATGATCGCGCACGTCGAAGGTCGCGGCGGCATGGGCCGGGAAGGGGAGGACGCTCGCCGCCATGCCCAGCCCGACCTGCCGCCGCGTCCAGGTCATCGCCTTACTGCAGGTTCACGTAGGCGCCGCCGTCGACCAGCAGCGAGGCGCCGGTGACATAGGACGACAGGTCGGAGGCGAGGAAGACGGTCGGACCGACCAGATCGTCGGGCTGGCCCAGCCGGCCGAGCGGCACGCGGCCTTCCATATACTTGCGCTTGCCCTCGTCGGCGAGGTCGTCCTTGTTGATGTCGGTGAGGATCGTACCCGGGAACAGCGAGTTGCAGCGGATGCCGTGCTTGCCGAGCGCGATCGCCACCGATTGCATCAGCGAATGCAGCCCCGCCTTGGTCGGCGTGTAATGCGTCTGATATTCGCCGCCGACGAGCGCGGAGATCGACGACATGGCGATGATCGACCCGCCATCGCCCTGCGCCACCATCTGGTTGGCCGCCGCCTGCACCATGAAATAGGCGCCGTGCAGATTGACGCGCATCGTCCGCTCGAACGTCTCGACCGGCATGTCGAGGAAGGCGTGGAACGGACAGATGCCGGCATTGTTGACGAAGACGTCGACGCGGCCGAGCGCGTCCGTCGCGCGACCGACGAAATCCTTCGCCGTCTGCGGATCGGCGACGTCGCCCTGGATCGCGACCCCCTTGCGGCCGAGCGCTTCGATCTCCTTGACCGCGCTGTCGGCACCCGCGCTGTCGCGGGCGAAGTTCAGCGCGACGTCGGCGCCGTGGCGGGCGCAGCCGATCGCCACGGCACGGCCGATGCCGGCCGAGGCCCCGGTGACCAGCACGGTCTTGCCTGCAAGTAACATCGTCTTCTCCTGCGTCATGGTGCCGTTTCCTCAAGCGTCATCCCGCGAAGGCGGGGGTGAGAACCGCAGCGCATAGCCATCATCCGCAGCGTCAGCGTTTTCCGGATCCCCGCCGGCGCGGGAATGACGACTGACGACGGACCAGGCCCTCGTCAGTCCGCGCTCGGTTCGTAACCCAATTCGTGGCTGATCGCGTTGGCGGTGCCGCGGACCTCGTCGGTCAGCGTCGTCATCCGGGCATCGCTCATATATTGCGCGGCGCTCGACACGCTGATCGCGCCGACGATCTTGCCCGCCGCATCGCGGATCGGCGCGGCGACGCAGCGGATCTGATCCTCATTCTCCTCGAGGTCGAAGGCGCGGCCACAGGAGGCATAGCCCTGCATCCGCTCGTGCCAGACGGCATGATCCGCCTTGGGCGCACCCATCGCCTGATCGGCGTCGAAGCGCTCGCGCCAATAGGCCGGGCTGTGGTCGATCATCAGCGCCTTGCCGAGCCCGGTCGAGGTCAGCGGCTGGCGATCGCCCACGCGGCTGGAGATGGTGATGCGACGCCGGCCCGGCACCTTGTCGAGGTAGAGCGCGCGGTCGCCGTCGAGAATGCCGAGGTGGACGGTGTCCTCGGTAGCGGCGGCGAGTTCTTCGAGATGTGGCCGCGCGACCTGGACGAGATCGGCCTGCGCCTGCGCCAGCGTGCCGAGCAGCAGCAGCTTCGGCCCGAGGCGATAGCCCGCGCGCGGCGTGAAGGCGAGATAGCCGCGATCGACCAGCGCGGAGAGTAACCGGTGCGTCGTGCTCTTGGTCAGGTCGAGCCGCGCGGCGAGCTCGCTGAGCGTCAGCATTTCGTGACTGACGGCCTCGATCAGGTCGAGGCCGCGCATCAGCGTCTGGCTGCCGGCGCCGACCGGCCCACCGGCGGCGTCAGCCTTGTCCATCACTGTCGTCGCCGTCTGCATGTCCATGCTTTAAGGTGCCTCCCCGCACACTGGCAATCGCTATCCGCCCGCCCCGCAAGAAACGCCGGCCATCACCGCGGATGGCCGGCGGGGGAGGAACGGACGACCGGCGTCAGAACTTGACCTGTACGCCCGCGAAGAAACGCTGGCCCGGATAATAGACTTCCGACGTGCCGATGTTCTTGATGTAGGTCTTCGAATATTCCTTGTTGATGTTCTGCATCTCCATGAACAGGCTGTAATGCCATTCCGGGAAGCGGAACGTGATCTTGCCGTCGAGATAGCCTTCGCCCTTGCGATAGATCGGCAGGTTGCCGTTGTTCGCGTCGGACGCCACCGACAGCCAGTCGGACCGGTAATTGTAGGCGAGGCGGGCGTTCAGCCAGTCTTTGTCGTAGAAGATGCTGGCATTGTACGTCCACTTCGACAGGCCGGGATATTCGGTCAGCGGCTGGCCGGTGCCGGCGTTGGTCAGGTTGGTACGGATGGCC
The DNA here is from genome assembly GCA_023386515.1 of Pseudomonadota bacterium. Next base: position 6,248 of record JAEWJQ010000363.1, read on the forward strand.
CGTGCCCAAGTGACGTTGCCGCTGGCGCCGAGGCCCTTCAGCACGCCGGGCAGGAAGGTGAAGAAGGTCTGCGCACTCGCCTCGATGCCGTCGAGCAGCGCGCCGAAACCGTTCACCGGCTGGCGGACGGTGTAGGTGATGCCGTCGCCGAACAGGTCGACGCCCGACCGCGTCACGTTGGGAATGACGAAGCTCTTCTCGTACTTCTTGTAATAGCCCAAGCTAATCAGCGTATCCTTGTTGGGATACCAGGACAGGTTCACTTCCCACTGATCGGCGCGATACGGCTTGAGCGCGGGATTACCTGCCGTGCAAACGTCATCGGCAGCGGCGACCGTGGTGTCGTCGAGGCAGTTGATGTTGGGTACGAGATCCGTCGGCAGCGGACGGGCCAGATTCTTTGCCCAATTGGCGCGGAAGACCAGGTCCGGCGTGATTTCCAGCGCCGCGTTGAATGCGGGCAGAATGTCCGTGTAGCTGTTCTTCAGCGTTGCCTGCTGTACCGCCAGCGTTACGGTCTCGATCGTGCCGGTCGGCGTAAATCGCGTAACGCGGCTGGTGTTCGAACCGGTCGCATTATCCTTGGTGAAGATATAGCGGATGCCGCCATTGCCGGTCAGGCGCATGCCGAGGATGCGCGTTTCGATATTCGCCTTCAAATAACCGGCGGCGATCGTCTCGTCGATGCGCAGGGATGGAATCTGGGGGCGGCCGTTCGCCTGGCGCACCAGATCGTGGTCGAAGCCCGACAGGTCGTAGAAAATGCCGAGCGTCTTGGGATCGAAATTGGCGAAGGCGACGCGGCTGGGCAGCGTGCCGGGCGCACCCTGCAACCCGGTGAACAGCGGCGCCCCACCGGTCTGCGTACCGAGCGCGGAGATCAGATTGGCATATTCCGTCCGCGTCAAATAATAGGTGCTGCCGTTAACCCGCTGCGGCACCGTCGCCGCATCGACCACCTGCGTATTGTACGTGACGTTGGCCGTGCTTTGATAGACCAACGGGGTGACACCGGGCGCGGACAGCAACTGCGCGCCGCCGCCGTCATAGCGGGTGTAATGTTGCCAGCGGAATTGCCCGCCGTATTCGATGCTCTTCAACGGACCCCATTCGGTCAGCCAATCGGCGTCGAACTTGAGCTGATCTTCGCTGTTGCCATATTCGCTCGGCCGGTAGTTGAGGGTCGGGCCGGCCTGGCCGGTATTACCAGCGCGGGCATAGTTGGTGTAGATCGATGGATCGGCCGGATTGATATTGCTCGGATAGATGAAGGCCGGAATGCCCAAGGCGTTGCGCGTGTCGATCGTCATCCCCGCCACGCCAGTGCTCAGCGAGATGAGGTTGGTGTCGCTATTGGTGTCAGCCGAGCTGTGGGAGGCGAGGCCCTTGAAGGTGAACCGATCAAAGGTCCAATCGAATCCCGTCTGGAAATACTTCGACTGTTGATGATACGCGAAGTCGCGCCGCTGCACGTTCAAGATGTTGCTTGAGCCGTTGTAGTTCGGCGCCGCGGCGGTGCCGATGTTCACCGAGTTGAGCGCCGTCGTGTAGCTGGTGACCACGTGGTTCGCGTCGACGGTCGACGTGCCCAGCGTGACCTGCGGCGTCGAGCTGGTGCCGAGCGACGGGTCGGTTTGAAAGCGCTGGTATCGCGAAATGTCGAGAGAGTAGTTGGTGTCGAACAGGCGCTGGTCGCGGTTGTTGATCTGCGCTTCTGCATAGGCGCGGAAGTTGTCGGCGAATTCGTACTGTGCGGTGAAGTCGCCCGAGAAACGCTTGTCCCGACGAACGAGATTGCGATAGCGCGGCACCCGCGCAACCCAGTCATAGAACTGGCTTTCGCAGGCGGCGCGCCGGGTCGCGAAGGTCGCCGTTGCAGTCGCGCCGACGTTCGCGCAGCTCGCATAGGTGTTGAAGTTAGAGTAATTGGGGTCGGCGACGGTCTTAGAATTTGAGTGATCGAAGTCCGCGAAGCGTGCGTAATTGGTGTTGCTGGCGTAATCCTGCCGCGTCGTCTTGTCGTCGTAGGTGACGTTGAGCAGCACGCCCAACCGATCGGTGATGAACGACGGCGTGCCGACGACCAGGGTGCCACGCGGACGCCAGTCCTGCGTCGTGTCGAGATGCTGCGCCGAGGCAACGGCGGTGGCGAGCCACTTCTTCAGTTCGAGCGGCTTGCGCGTCTCGATCGACACGGTGCCGCCGATGCCGCCCTCGGTCAGGTCGACCGAATAGCCCTTGTAGACGTCGATCGACTTGACCAGCTCGGTGGCGAGTTCGCGGAAGTCGCCTTGGCGGCTGCCGAGCGCGGAGGCCTGGCTGACGCCGTTGATCTCGACGCGGTTCAGTTCGGGCTGGACGCCGCGGATCGACACCTGCGTGCCCTCGCCGAAGTCGCGGTCCAGCTGCACGCCGGTGACGCGGGCAAGGCTGTCGCCGACGTTCTTGTCGGGGAAGCTGGCGATGTCGTCGGCGACGATCGAATCGACCACGGTGCCGGCGTTGCGCTTGCGGGCGATCGCCGATTGCAACGAGGCGCGGGTGCCGACGACGATGATGTCGTTGGCATTGGGTGCGGCGTCGGGACTGGTGCGGCCGGTTGTGCGTGGATCGTCCTGCTCGCTGACCGTTTGGGTCGGAGCGTCGCCGGGTGTTTCCGCCGGAGTCTTGGGTTCGACCGTCGCCGACGACGGGTTGACGTTGCGATCGTCCGGCGGCGCGGTTTCCGGCCGTGCACCGGGTGCGGGGGAGGGCACGGTCTGCGCCGCGGCGGGGGCGGCGAAGGCGGCGAGCGTCATCGCGAGGATGGATGTGGTCGCCAGCGCCTTCGCGGCCGGCAGCGCCCGGCGCTGGGTGTTCACGACAACGGACGAATTGGGCGCGTGCATCTAAGTCCCCTCCAATGCCGGCGCGACTCTTGTCGTCTACCGGACGCTGACAGCTCCGATTCATCCACATGATGAACCCGTGTTCCGCTTTTTACGTTGCCAAATTCTGAAATGCAATCATGATTGTTGAGACGGGCGGTTCGCACGGCGATGCCCGCAGGAGGAGGAAACATGAAGGCGAATCAGCGGCTTGCCTGGGTAATGGCGAGCACCGGCCTGATCTGGGCGAGCGTCGGCACGGCACAGACCTTGCCACCAAGGGCAGCGGAACGGCTGGACCGCGGCGCCGTCGCGACGCCTGCCAAGGACGGCGGCTGGCTGATATCGTGGCGGTTGCTCGCCAGCGATGCCAAGGGCCTCGGCTTCGACGTCTATCGCGACGGTCGCAAGCTCAACCCGGTGCCGGTGACGACGGCGACCGCCTTCGTCGATCCGACCGGCAGCGCCGCTGCGCGCTACACCGTGCGCGTCGCGGGTAGGTCGGGAGCGGAAAGCGCGCCGGCGCTGATGGCGCCCAACGGCTATCTGTCGATCCCGCTCGATCCCCCCGCGGGCGGCACGACCCCGGCCGGCGAAACGTATAGCTATACCGCCAACGACGTCAGCGTCGGCGATCTCGACGGCGACGGCCGCTACGAGCTGATCCTGAAGTGGGACCCGACCAACAGCCACGACAACAGCCAGGCCGGCTATACCGGCAACGTCTTCGTCGATGCCTATACGCTGGACGGCAAGCGGCTGTGGCGGATCGACTTGGGACGCAACATCCGCGCCGGCGCGCATTACACGCAATTCCAGGTGTTCGACTATGACGGCGATGGCCGCGCCGAGATCGCGATGAAGACCGCCGACGGTACGGTCGACGGCACCGGCAAGGCGATCGGCGACGCCAACGCCGACTGGCGCGGCCACGAGGGCGAGGTGCCGCAACCGGACCGTACCGGTGCGAAGGTGCTGGCGAACGGCACCAAGGTCGCGCCGCTACAGGGCCGTATCCTGAAGGGGCCGGAATATCTGACGGTATTCGACGGCCGCACCGGCCGCGCCCTGGCCACCGCACCTTATGACCCGCCGCGCTATCCGGGTGGCAACCCGACGTTCGAGCAACTGCGCGACACCTGGGGCGACGGCTATGCCAACCGGTCGGATCGGTTCCTTGCCGGCACCGCCTATCTCGATGGCCGCCATCCCAGCATGGTCTTCGGCCGCGGCTATTACGAACGCACCGTCGTCGCGGCCTGGGACTATCGCGGCGGCAAGCTGACCAAGCGCTGGACGTTCGATTCCGCCGCGCCCGGCGTCAAGGATTACGACGGCCGCGGCAATCACCAGCTCAGCATCGCCGATGTCGACGGCGATGGCCGCGACGAGGTGATCTACGGATCGATGGCGATCGACGACGACGGCAAGGGGCTGTGGACCGCGCCGCTCTACCACGGCGATGCGATGCACGTCGCCGATCTCGATCCGACCAGGCCGGGGCTGGAAAAATGGGGCGTGCACGAGGAGGTCAAGCGCAACGGCGGCATCGGCTCGGCGCTGCTCGACGCGCGCACCGGCGAAGTGCTGTGGACGAAGCCGGCGGAGACCGACACCGGCCGCGGTCTCGCCGCCGACATCGATCCACGGCATGTCGGTGCCGAACTGTGGGGATCGAACAGCCGCGAATTGTTCGACGTCCACGGCCGCTCGATCGGTCCGGCGCCGCGGCAGACCAATTTCGCGCTCTATTGGGACGGCGACCTGCTGCAGGAGCTGCTCGACGGCACAACGATCAGCAAATGGGACTGGCGGACCGGCACATCGGTGCCGCTGCTCCATCCCGACGGTCTCGCCTCCAACAACGGCACCAAGGCCAATCCCGCGCTACAGGCGGACATCTTCGGCGATTGGCGAGAGGAGGTGGTGTGGCGCACCGCCGACAATCGCGAGCTGCGCATCTACGTCACGCCCTATCCGACCACGCACCGGCTGGTCACGCTGATGCAGGACCCGGTCTATCGCGCCGGCGTCGCATGGCAGAACACCGCCTATAACCAGCCGCCGCACCTCAGCTACTTCCCCGGCAGCATGACGCCGAGCGATCGGGCGGAGTGACATAAAAAAGGGGGCAGCGGATGCTGCCCCCTCGAGTGTCGTTCGGTCGTCGCGGCCGATCAGAACTTGAAGCTCGCGCCGGCGCTGAAGTTGCGGCCGACGAGACCGGCATAGTGCCAGCTGCTCAGATAGTTCGGGTTGCTGGTATAGGCACCCGCCGCGAGCGGCGCATGCGCGTTGGTCAGGTTCTGCACGTTGATAAAGAAGCGGAACTGGTCGTTGACCTGCACGCCGGCGTTCAGATCGACATAGATGAACGGACGGACGTAGCACTGGCTGGGGCCGGTTTGGGTCGGCGACAGCGAGTTCTTGCACGACAGATCGATGAAACCGGTGCTGTCCGGCGTGATCTCGTCCGCGGCAACCTGCTTGATGCGACCGACGTAATAGGTCGTCGCGGTCAGCGACCAGGGGCCGGCCTCGATCGTGTTCTGCCAGTTGCCGCGGATGCGCGGCGTACCACCACCCGACGACAGCTCGTAAGGTCCAAGCGTACCGGCATACTTCTGCACGACTCGCGTGCCGGCGGCATTCTGCGTGACGAGATCGAAACGCAGCACGTCGGTGACGTCGAGGCGGCTGGTGAAGCGCACGCCATCGGCCAGCGGCACGTTGGCCGTCGCCTGGAAGTCGAGGCCCGAGCTGACTTCGTAATTGGCGTTCACATAGGGAACGTTGAACACCAGCAGACGCGGCAGCGCGTTCGGGTTCGACGGATCGGGCGCGTCGATGACGTTGCACGAATAGCCCGCACCCACCGCGGCGAGGGCGTTGCAGCCCGCGGTCGAATTGGTCTGGCTGTAATAGGCGGCGATCGCATCGGCGCGACGCGGACCGCTGACGATCAGGTTCGACTTCTTGATGTTGTAATAGTCGACCGACAGGCTGAACCACCGCACCGGCTGAAAGATCGTACCGAGCGTGACGCTGCGCGACACTTCCGGATTGACGTTCGGATTGCCGGTCGCGCCGCTACCGATGTTATAGCTGGTCGTATAGGCCGGGTTGCCCGGATGAGCGTTGACGAAGCTCGTCGGCGGGGTGAACGACGAGAAGCCGGCATAGCTACTGCCCGGGTTGCTTTCCGCAAAGGTCGGCGCCCGGAAGCCCTCCGCATAGGTGCCGCGGAACGAGATCTGCTGGACCGGCGTGAACTTGACGCCGACCTTCGGCGAGAAGTGGTTATAGCCTTCCGAATAATGGTCGTACCGACCCGACACGTTGACATCGACCGCCTTCACGATCGGTGCGTCGATTTCGAAGAAGCCGGCGGTCACGGTGTGGCGGCCGGTCGCGGACGAGGTGTTGAGCGCGTAATAGTTCAGACCCGCGTTCTGGCTGCGGTTGAGCAGAGTCTCGCGACGAACCTGACCACCGATCGCGACGTTGAAGTCGCCGCCGGGCAGCGCGAACAGCGCCTTGGTGATCGACCCGTCGATCGCCGCCGTCGTCGAATAGGACTTGGTGGTGACGTCGGGCGAGATCTGGTTGCGCACCGCCTGCGAGTTCAGCTGCGGATTGACGAAATTGTAGGCGCCGGTGTTGATCGCGCGCAGCAGGCCCTGGATGTTCAGCGCGCCGTGCTGCGTGACGCTGAAGTCGTCGCGGGCATAGACGCCGTCCAGCCGGAAGCCGAAGCCGTCGCCGAAGGTGCCCGACACGCCGGTCGTCGCGCGATAGACGTTGACGTAGCGATCGCTGCCGCCGGGGATGTCGCCGAACAGATAGAAGATGCGCGCCGCACCCTGACCCGGATTGGCAGCATAGGCAGCCGCATAGGGATTGTTCGGGTTGAGCTGGCGATCCGTCGCGGTGGCGCAGTTCGTGCCGGCCGAGCAGATGTAGACCGGCAGGACGATGCCGGGGTTGCTCGATGCGAGCGCGGCCGAACCACCGAACGGCTGCGTCTGGCGGATGTTCGACGGGGCGCCGGTGATGCTGACTTCCGAGCGCGAGAAGCTGCCGGTGGCATAGGCTTCGATATTGTCGGCCAGGCGGACGCTCAGTCGGCCGGTTGCCGAATAGCGCTGCTGACGCGGCTGAATGATATTGTACTCATCCGGGATGTTGTGCGCGCAACCGGTGCCCTGCGCCGCGCCGGAGGTCACTGTGAAGGTGCCGTACGGGCAGCTGTTCGGGTTGAGCAGCTGGTAGTTCGGCGTCAGCGGCGTGCCGATACCGCCGGCGAGCGGGTTGTTGAGGTCGGACTGTGCGACGCGGACGACCACCGCCTGTGGGTTCGACGTCGTCAGCGAATCGTCGTTGCGGTTGCGATCGGTCAGCCCGCTCGGACGCAGGTCCAGCGTGTTGAAGGGATAGCCGCGCGAGTTGTTGGTGATGTACCCGTCGTAGGTGTATTCACCGTTCAGGTAGAAGTTGAAGCCCTGCTCCTGATAGTCGCCGTAGCCGGCGGTCATCGTCGCGCGATAGTGCGAACCGTCGCCCTTCTCTGTGGCGCCGCCCTGGGCGGAGCCTTCCAGGCCCTTGAAATGCTTCTTCGTGATCAGGTTGACGACGCCGCCGATCGCATCCGCGCCGTAGGTCGACGACGCACCGTCCTTGAGCACTTCGACGCGGTCGACGATGCTGAATGGAATGGAGTTCAGGTCGACGTAGGCGTTGTGGCCGTCGTCGTTGAGCGGGAAGTTCGCCGAACGCAGACCGTCGATCAGCACGACCGTCGACGACACGCCGAGGCCGCGCAGCGACACCGCGGCACCGCCGGCCGAGAAGCCGTTGCGGAAACCGGTCGAGATCGAACCGGCGCTGTCCGCCGAGACCGAACGGATCGCGTCATTGATGGTGGTGATGTTGGCGCGCTGCAGCGTCTCGGTCGTCAGGACGGTGAGCGGCGACAGCGATGTCGCGTTGGAATTGCGGAACAGGGTGCCGGTGACGACAATGTCGCCGCCCTGGCTCTGGTTCGACTGTGCCGCCGGCGCGGTCGATTCTTCCTGGCTCTGAATGTCCTGCTGAGCCGGCGTCGCGGGCGTGGTCTGGTCCGTGGTGCTTTGCACCGGAGCCGTCGACTGCGCATAAGCCGGCGCGGCGAATGCGGTCAGCAGCGCGGCAGTTGAGATACCATGGCGCAGCGTAGACAGCGCCGAACTAACGATCGTCATGAATGCATCCCCTATCGTGCAACCGCATCCGTTCCGGACTGTCGGTTGCCATCGCCCTCAGCGGGCGGATGGCCGCGAAATGACGCGTTTGTAAGGAAGTGTAAACATGGAGAAACGTGCGCGAAACAAAACGATGCGGCGTTGTTGCTGCTTCGCCACAGTGGTGATTACGGCAGATTGAAATATACGTCAGCAAGTGTGACTAATAGGAAGAATTGATCTCCACCGCGTAAATCGCCGGCGCGCCTTGGATGTTGGCGCGGAAGATCAGCCATTTGCCATCCGGGGAAAAGCGCCCGTTGGGTTCCAGCTTGTAATCCTGCTGGCTCATGTCGACCAGCTTGTCGGCCCGGAACGTGCCGGGCTGGATCAGATTGGCGGCGTCGGCGGCGTGGATGCCGGCGACGTCGGGAATGGCACGCGGGTGGAACAGGTAGAGCCATTTGCCGTCCGGCGCATGCGCGACCATCTCGTTGTCGCCGCCGTCGCCGGAGAACAGCCGACCGTCCTCGGACACGTTATAGTGCACCGACCATTGGTTGCGGTCGAGGTGGTACCAGCGCCGCCGGCCATCGGCGACGTCGTAGCCGGCCAGCCAGAAATCCTCGCCACGCGGCGTCTGCAGATCGTACCAGATGGTCTTGCCGTCGGGCGACCAGAATTCGTGGCCGGCGATCTCCATGTTCATCGTGCGCGTGTGGATCTTGCGGTTCTGGCTGCCGTCGGTGCGCACCGTCCAGATCCGGTCGACCTTATGCCACGGTCCCTCGTGGCAATACATCAGCAGCGTCGGGTCGGTCGGCGAGAATTGCAGGTGGTTGAGCCAGTCGGTCGATCGGATCACCGACCGCCGCGCACCGGTTGCGATGTCGACGGTGAAGATCTCCATCGGGATGCGCGCTTCCAGCCGGTCGTTGAGCCGCACCTCCTTCGCCTCGGCATAAGGCAGCGGCTTGCCGTCGGGGCCCAGCGCGGCATAGGCGGCCTGATCGGTCTTGGCGTCGCGCCCCTTAGTGCCGGGTTGCAGCTCCATCTGGCGGGACGCGATCTGGCCGGCGAGCAGCGTTTCGTCGGCGTTGATCGTGTCGATCTGGCTGCCGCGCGGCACCTCCGCGACGCGGCGCACCGCGCCGGTGTCGATCGCGCAGGCCCAGATCGTCGTCACCTCGCCCCGCGTCTCGGCGAAATAGGCGGTGCGCGTCTTGTGGCCGGCGAACAGCAGGCGGATGCCCGGGCGGGCCAGGATCGCCCGCGTCTTCCAGGTCTTGAGGTCGAGCACGGAGATGCCGGCCCCGGTCTGGAAGATCATCAGGTCGCCCTGCGGCGTGTAGGCGTTGTAATTGAAATAGAGCGCGTAATTGCCCGGCGCGTCGCTGATCCGATGGATGCGATGGCCGGTCTTCGCGTCGGTCCAGTCGGCGGGACCGGACACCTGCGCCGTAGCCGCGGGCGCGGCGATCAGGGCAAGGGCAAGGGCAATCGAGCGCATCGGATCAGGCCTTCGGCGAAGGAGCGGGGGGCAGGGCGGCGGGCCAGCCGTGATCGCCGGCCCAGGCGATGAACTGGTCGACCCAGGGGACGGGACTGCCGTCGCGATGCGCCGCGGGCGGGCCATGGCCGCCGCGCTCGTAGACGATCAGGCTGGCAGGGACCTTCGCCGCGTGCAGCGCCTGGTACATCAGGATGCTGTTGGCCATCGGCACGACCGAATCGTCGCCGTTGCACGCGACATAGGTCGGCGGCATGTCGGCGGGCAGGTCGAGTTCGGCGGAATAGCGCCGCTGCCAGGCCGGATCGGCGGCGTGGCTGCCGAGCAGTTCGCGGCGCGACTGGGCGTGGACGCCGGCATCGCTCATCGTGATCACCGGGAAGAACAGGCCGGCGACATCCGGTCGCGCGAGCAGGCGATCCGCGGCGTCGACCGGCTGGTAGACGGGCAAAGCGGCGCGGCTCGCCAACCGGGCGGCGACATGGCCGCCGGCGGAGAAGCCGGTCGCGGCGACGCGGGTCGGGTCGACCGTCCAGCGGCTGCCGGCTCCGGCGCGGATCAGCCGCATCGCGCGCTGCGCATCCTGCAGCGCGACATCGGGTCCGGCCGCCCAATTGTCGTGCGGCAGACGGTAGAGCATTTCGAAGGCGGTGATGCCGCGGCTGGCGAAATCGCGGGCGATGCCGCCGCCCGTCCGGCCGACCGCGACCCGCGCATAGC
>JAEWJQ010000369.1 GCA_023386515.1 Pseudomonadota bacterium
GCTCGACCGCGTGCTGATGCGCGCCGGCGTTGGCCGCGGCGACGCGCAGCGGGCCGCTGCTTTGGTCGCCCAGCCCACCGACCTCGACGATATCCAGACCGGCACGCGGATCGCGCTGACGCTCGGCCGCCGCCCGACCAAGACGGTGGCGCGGCCGCTGGAGAAGCTGGCGATGCGCGCCCGCTTCGATCTCAACGTCACGCTCAACCGCGCCGGCGACGAACTGGCAATGACGCGCCAGCCGATCGCGATCGACTCGACGCCGCTGCGCATCCACGGCCTCGTCGGCAGCAGCCTTTACCGCTCGGCCCGTGCCGCGGGCGCCCCGGCGCGGGTGGTCGAAAGCTATATCAAGGCGCTGGCGACGCGGCTGTCGATCGGCCGCGACGTGCATGCCGCCGACAATTTCGACCTGATCGTCGAGCGCGAGCGCGCCGCCACCGGCGAGGTGAGGCTCGGCAACCTGTTGTTCGCGGGCATCGATCAGGGCCGGCGCACGCTCCAGCTCGTCCGCTGGCAGCGCGGCAGCGACGGCGGTGCCGATGGCGATCATCCCACCTGGTTCGACGCCAAGGGACAGACCGAGCGCCATGGGTTCATGGGCATGCCCGTCGCCGGCCATGTTACGTCCAGCTTCGGCCTGCGCATGCATCCGCTGCTCGGCTTCATGCGGATGCACAAGGGCATGGACATCGGCGCGCGCTACGGCTCGCCGATCTATGCGGTGCTCGACGGCGTCGTCCAGTCGGCGGGCCGGTCGGGCGGCTACGGCAATTTCGTCAAGCTCGGCCATAGCGGCGGCCTCGCCAGCGGCTATGGCCATATGAGCCGCATCGCCGTGTCGCGTGGCGAGCGCGTCCATCAGGGCCAGGTGATCGGCTATGTCGGTTCGACCGGGCTGTCGACGGGGCCGCATCTCCACTGGGAGGTGTGGCGCAACGGCCAGACGATCAACCCGCGCTCGATCTCCTTCGCCAGCACCGAGACGCTGTCGGGTGCCGAGCGCCGCCGTTTCGACGCCTGGGTCGCCCGCCTCCGCGCCGTTCACGCGGGCTGATCGAGGGACGGGCCCGACACGTCAACGCCGGCCGCCCCCTTACCTCGGCCGTGTTCCGGGGTTCACCTTTCCGCACACGCCCTGCCGTTTGCCACGCGGACGGCGATGCCGAAGCAGGTCCGGCGCGACGGAATGCTTTCCTACATGATGCCGGCTTGCTAGCCTCGACCGGCTCTTCCTCATGATTGGCAAGATTCGCAAAGCCGGTGGGCCGGCAAACGCAACGTTCAGGCGTCAAAAGTGTCAAGACTCGTGGGCGGGCCTCAGCGCCCCTGTGCGCGCCAACGCTGCACGGTGCGTTGCAGGATACCGTCCTCGCCGCCGGTTTCCCGCCACAGTCGCGAGAACAGCGGATCGCCCGATGCCGGCCGCTTGTCGTCGTCCAGCGCGTCGAAGCTGACGCGGATCGGTACCGCGACGCCCTCGCCGCAGACGATGCATTCGCGATTGCGCAGCGCCGGGATCGAATCGAGGAAACCGCGCGCGCCCTCCGGCATCGCCGCGCGCACGAAGGCTTGGTCGCGTTCGTTGTTGAGGCGCATCGCGATGATCGTGCCGCACTGCGACAGCACGCCTTCCTCGAGATCGGAGGGCCGCTGCGTGATCAGCCCAAGGCTTACGCCGTATTTGCGCCCTTCCTTGGCGATGCGGCTGAGGATGCGGCCGACCGCCGAACCCTGTTCGTTGCGGCCGCTCGGGATGTAGCGATGCGCTTCCTCGCAGACGAGCAGGATCGGTCGCTGCGGCTCGTTGCGTGACCAAATCGCATAGTCGAAGGTCATCCGGCTGAGCACCGCGACCACCACTGCGGTGATTTCCGACGGCACGCCGGACACGTCGACGATCGAGATCGGCCGTCCGTCGCCCGGCATGCGAAAGATCCGCGCCAGGAAGTCGGTCATCGTGTCGGCGACCAACATGCCGGAGAACATGAAGGAATAGCGCGAATCGGCCTTGATCTCGTCGATCTTGGTCTTGAGGCGCAGATAGGGCGCGGTATCGCCGGCGCGGTCCAGCTTGCCCATGTCCGCCTGGATGAACTGGGTCAGGTCGGACAATAGGTAGGGAATGGGCGCGTCGACCGTCAGCTTGGCGATCTCCTGCCCCAGCCGGTTCTTGCCACGCGCGGCGAGCAGGCATTTGGCGAGGATGTCGGCGTCGAGCTGACGATCGGCGCCGCTGCTGGTCAGGAACACTTCGCAATGTTCCTCGAAGTTCATCAGCCAGTAGGGCATCGCCAGATTGCCGACGTCGAAGATCGCGCCGGTGCCGCGGAACGCCGCGGCATATTCGCCATGCGGATCGATCATCACGACATGGCCCTGCGGCGCCAGCTCGCAAATCCGGTGCAGGATCAGCGCGGCGCTGGTCGATTTGCCGGTACCGGTCGATCCGACCAGCGCGAAATGCTTGCCCAGCATCGCGTCGACGTACAGCGCGGCGCGCACGTCGCGGGTCGGATAGACCGTGCCGATCTGGATATGTGGCACGTCGGCGGCGGAATAGACCTGGCGCAGGTCGGCGGTGGTGATCGGATACACCTCGCCGCCCGGGATCGGATAGCGGGTGACGCCGCGGCGGAAGTTGTACAGCTTGCCGGTCAGCCGCTCCTCGTCGCCTTCGCCGAGGAAGTCGATGTCGGCGCGCACCCATTCGTTGCTGCCGGGGTCGAGCGCCAGGGCGCGGATATTGGCGATCAGCCAGATGCCGCCGACGCGCATCTTGATCTGGCCGCCGACTTGGCCGGCCGCGGCGACGACGGGGTCGGGATCCTGCGCGATGATCTCCAGCGCCGCCCGGTCGAGCAACACGCGACTGCTCGCACCCGCGATCGCGGTGACGCAGCCGATCGGGGTCAGCGTGGCCAGTCCGCCGATCGCGGCGGCCCCGCCCAACGGTACCGCATTGTCGAACGCCCGCGGTCCCGGCATCTCACTCATCACGACGCGCCTCATAGCTGTGCGACCGCAGGCTATGGCGACCAAGCCATTAAGATTGGGTGAGGAAGCCTACCTAGACCCGCCGTGCGATCTGCCCGGCCGCCCAGCCGAGCAGCACCGACAGCGCCACCGCGGTCAGCCCGTACAGGATCGAAGACCGCTCCGCCGCGCGCGCGACGAACCGCTCGAAACCCGATTTGCGGATATCGATGTCGCGCACCGCCGCCGCCAGCACCCGGCCGTCGCGGATCAGGAAGGTTTCTGCGGTGAACCGCCCGACCGGCACCCGCGCCGGGATCGTCAGCCGTGCGCGATACAGCACGCCGTCGGTGATCTCCACCGCCTGTGGCGCCTCGACATACAGGCCGCCGCGACGCTTGAGGTCGACCAGACCGCGATGGAAACGCTCCTGCACCGCGCTGATCGTGCCCGCGCCGGGCGACAATTGCAGGCTGCCGAGGCCGAGTTCGTAGATGGCGCGGGTGCGCTCGTCGACGATCCGTTCGATCGGCCGCGACGAGGCAAGCGCGTAGAAGGACGGCGCCGAACTGTACCGCTGGCTGTGCGCATTGACCCAGATGCCGGCGACCTTCTCCTTTTCGCGCACCAGCACCGGCTGGGTCGGCCCCTTGACCACGACGACGATGTCCGCCGGCGCCTCGCCGCGCGGCGTCCGGCCACCGGGATAGAGGATGGCGCCGAAGAGCAAGAGCTCGGCACCGGTGAAGCTGTAGGCGATCTCGATGTCGCGCTGCGACACGTCGGGAACCAGGATTGGCTTGTCGGCGGGGATTGTCTGCGCCGTCAGCAGCGGCGCGGCGAGCGCCAGCAGCCGCGCCCTCATGTCAGCTCGACCGAGAAGAGATCCTCCGGCCGCCAGACCAGGCCGAGCAGGATGCGCGTACCGACCAGCAGCACCATGATCGCCAGCGCGAGCCGCAGATATTCGGGCTTCACCCGCGTCGCGAAGCGCGCGCCAAGCTGCGCACCGGTCACCGATCCGACCAGCAGCAGCGCCGCCAGCACGATGTCGACCGCCTTGGTCGTCGTCGCATGGACCATCGTCGCCGCCGCGGTGACGAACAACGTCTGGAACAGGCTGGTACCGACGACGACGTTGGTCGCCATGCCGAGCAGATAGATCATCGCCGGCACCAGGATGAAGCCGCCGCCGATGCCGAGCAGGATGGTCAGAATGCCGGTCGAGAAGCCGAGCAGCAGCGGTGCCAGCGGCGAGATGTACAGGCCCGAGGCATAGAAA
>JAEWJQ010000055.1 GCA_023386515.1 Pseudomonadota bacterium
GGCCCAGATATTCCAGGCCGACGTTGATGATGCCGCCGGCATTGATGACGTAATCCGGCGCATAGAGGATGCCGCGCTCGTGCAGCCGGTCGTAATCCTCGCGCGTCGCCAGCTGGTTGTTGGCGCCGCCGGCGACGACCTTGGCGGTCAGTGTCGGGATCGTCGCCTCCGTCAAGATCGCACCGAGGGCGTTGGGGCTGAAGATGTCCGCTTCGATGCCAAGGATCGTGCCGGCCGCAACCGACTGCGCGCCCAGTTCGGCGGCCAGCGCCTGCGCCCGCGCCGCATCGACATCGGCCAGCGTCAGCCTGGCGCCATCGGCGGCGAGCAGGCGGGCGAGGCCGCCGCCCACCGAGCCGACGCCCTGAATCGCGACGTGCACGCCCTTCATGTCGCTGGCGCCGAGACCGCGGGCCGCCGCCGCCTTGACGCCCAGATAGACGCCGCGCGCGGTGTACGGCCCAGGATCGCCCCCGGCCGCGCCGCTGGCGACCGGCAGGCCGGAGACGTATTTCGTCTCGCCGGCGATCACCTTCATCCGGGCCTCGGACATGCCGACGTCCTCGGCGGTGACGTAGCGGCCGCCGAGCGATTCGACCGCGCGGCCGAACGCCTTCAGCTGTGCCTCGCTGATCACCGCGCCCGGCTTGTCCGCCAGGATCACGCCCTTGCCGCCGCCCAACGCCAGGTTCGCCATCGCGTTTTTGAAGCTCATGCCGCGCGACAGGCGCAGCGCGTCGGTCACGGCCTGGTCGCCCGCCGCATAATGCCAGAAGCGTGCGCCCCCCGCCGCCGGCCCGAGATGAGTCGAGTGCACCGCTACCACCGCCCGCAGCCCCGAATCGGGGTCGGTGAAGGCGTGGACGCCCTCGTGATCGTCGAAATCCGGAAGATCCCACACCGAGGTCATGTCCTGCTCCACTGCGTTGTACGGATGTTGCGAAGACGAGTAATATTCTTTCCCGGCCGGCTTGACCAGATATTTCGGCTATACCGCTGCAAAGCTGGGAAAAGTGGGGCGACCGACGGGACTTGAACCCGCAACTTCCGGCATCACAAGCCGGCGCTCTAACCAATTGAACTACGGTCGCCGCGAAGACGCGTGCCCCTAAGCGGGAGGCAGCGGTTCGTCAAGCTATCAGAAGCTGCCCTGGATCGAAAGCCGCCACGCATTGCCCGCCTGGACGAAGCCCGCCTCGGTCAGTCGCGCCGCCGCCGTGGGATCGGTGGGCGTGATGCGCAGCGCCGCGGTGTAGCGGCCCTGACCGGTGATGCGCAGATCGACGCCCTCGCCGCCCGACTGGCTGGCGAGCGGCAGCAGCAGCTGGCCAGCGTCGCAGCGCGCGTTGCCGGACAGTTCCGTCGGCAGCGGCACGCCGGCGGCGTCGCCGACCAGCAGCGCCCGCACCCGTCCCTCGGCACGGTCGCAGGTGTCATCGTTGAAATGGACGGTGACCCCGTCGAGGATCAGCGTCGTCACCGGCAAGGGCGCGAAGACGCGTCCGGTCGGCAGCGTCGCGGTGACATCCTCGACCCCGCGGCGATGCCGGCTGAGCGTGATCGCGCCCCGCACCGTGCCGAGGTCGTCCTCCAGCCCGACGCGGGCGCGACCAATCAGCAGCGCCAGCGGCGACAGGCCGGCATGGAGCGAGCCCAAAGCGAGATCGCCGAACCGCGCTTCGTTGAGCCGTCCGTCCCAGACTGAACCGGTCACGGTGCGTGCGCTGAAGCCCTGGTCGCCGAGGCCGATCCAGCCGAGCGCCAGCCGCATCGGCAGGAAGACGAGCAGCGCCGCGACGAGCAAGGCACCGAACAGGACGCCCGGACCGGTGGCGAGACGCAGCCGCCTCACGACGTACGCGCCCGGACGGTGAGATCGGCGGCAACGCTGCCGTCGCCATTGTCGCGCCATGTCGCCGACTCGATCAGCAACCCGCCCGTCTCCAGCCGCGCCAGCCAGCGCGACAGCGCCGCGGGTCGCGCCGCCTGGATCGTCGCATGGACCCGCCCGCCGCTCTGTTCGTCGAGCGTGGCGAGGACGAAGCCGGCCGCCTCGGCCTGAGCGCGCAATGCATCCGCCGGCGTACCGGTGAGCGGCACCCGGCGCCCGGCGCCGCGGATCGCGTCGCCCGCGCTTTCCGTTTCGGCGAAGCGGCCGACGGCGTCGGCGTGCCGCTCGCGTGCGCTCGACAGGCCGTCGCGCACCGGACGGACGATCCCCGCCCATACGATCGTCAGGGCGGCAAGACCGACCATCACGAGGAGCAGCCGCTTCTCTCGCAGCGAACGGCCGTCGAACCAGGCGCGAAGACCCGTCATCGCGTTACGATCCCCTGTTGTGATGGGCGGAAGGAGACAGCCATGCTCATCGCCGCGTGACCGTCATCTCGCCGGTCACCCGGCCGTTGACCGACTGAAAGGTGCCGGCGTTCACCGTGAAGCCAGCGCGTTCGAGCGACCGCTTGAGGTCGGTGGGTAGGGATTCGCGTGCCGCAGCGACCGACAGCCGCAAATCGCCATTGGCCTGGAAGTCGAGCCCGGTCAGCTCCGTTCCCGGCGTCGCACGCACCGCGGCATAGGCGGCCGCGACGGTGGTCGTGAAGCCCAGCCCCGGCCCGCGCACCGCATTCAGCCGTTCGGTCAGCTGCCGGTCGACGTCCGTCACCGTCTCGCCGCGCGCCAGGCCGGTGCGCCCGAGCGCCTCGGCCCGTGCCTCCAGCGCAGCGGCGCCGAAACTGTATTTGCCGATCCGCACCAGATCGATCGCCAGGGTGACGAGCAACAGCGCCGCCGCCATCACCGCGAGCCGGCGGACGTGCGCCCAAT
>JAEWJQ010000195.1 GCA_023386515.1 Pseudomonadota bacterium
CGTCGAACACCAGCCGGTCGCCGACCATCTGGGCGGGTACGGGCCTGGCCATCGAGCGGACCTTCGCCGACAGCGGGCCGTCCAGCGGCCCCAGCACGTTGAGGTCGGTCAGCCGCGCCGCCGCCACCGCCAGCGCCGCGCGCGGGCCGACGACGACGCGCTTCGCCGCCGCCTCCAGCCGTACGACGTAAAGCGGTTCCGCCGTGCCGCCGATCTCCAGCCCGCGGCGCTGGCCGACGGTGAAGTGGATGATGCCGCGATGCTCGCCCAGCTTGCGGCCGCTGAGGTCGACGATGTCGCCCGCCGTATCGGCATCGGGGCGCAATTTCTTGACCAGCCCGGCGTAATCGCCGTCGGGCACGAAGCAGATGTCCTGGCTGTCGGGCTTGCCCGCCACCGCCAGCCCCATCTCCGCCGCCAGTTCGCGTACCCGCGCCTTCGGCAGGCCGCCGAGCGGGAAGCGCAGGAAATCCAGCTGATCCTGTGTCGTGCCGAACAGGAAGTAGCTCTGGTCGCGGGCCGGATCGGCGCCGCGATGCAGTTCGGCACCCGCCGGTCCCTCGACGCGGCGGACGTAATGGCCGGTGGCGAGGCAATCCGCGCCAAGATCGCGCGCCATCTGCAGCAGGTCGGTGAATTTCGGCCCGGTGTTGCACTGAACGCAGGGGATGGGGGTACGGCCGGCGAGATATTCGTCGGCGAACCGGTCGACCACCGCTTCGCGGAAGCGGCTTTCATGGTCGAAGACGTAATGGGCGATGCCCAGCCGGTCGCAGACCGCACGCGCGTCGCGGATGTCGCGCCCCGCGCAACAGGCGCCGGCACGGCCGACCGCCTCGCCATGGTCGTAGAGCTGGAGCGTGACGCCGATCGTCTCCGCCCCCGTGCGCATGGCGAGCGCGGCGACCACCGAGCTGTCGACCCCGCCCGACATCGCCACCACGATCCGGCGCGCGCCCGCAGGACCCGCCAGCTGAAAATCCATATCGGTCATGATCCGCCCGCCATAGCGCTTTTCGTCGCTCACCGCAAAGCAGGCACGGGTCGCGCAGTTTTGCGGACGAGCTTTACCGACCCTTCACCACGTCTGCCGTAGAGCCGGCCTTCCTGACGATACGAGCGAGTGGGTAGGACGCGTTGGATCTGAGTTTTCCCGGTTTCGACAAGGATGCGGAGGTCACCCGGCTGCCGGGCGATCTCGCGGTCCTGATGGTCGGGATCGCGGCACGCCAGAATGCCAGCGCGACCGCGACCGCGCAGGCACGATTTGGTCGGATGTACGGTGCAATGCGGCGGCTGCAGCCCGCCTCGGGCGCGTTCAACGGTCAGGTCGCGTCGCTGCTCGCGCATTGGCACGATTCCGAACAGGAGCCGGGCGAGTGACGAGGTAACACACATGAAGGGCCCGTTTACCGCGGCGCTTCAGCCGTTCTTCAAGCGTGTCGATTAGGAAGCGTAACAGTTGTTGAAAGAGGCCTGCTGGCCCCGGTCGAGGTTGAGTAATGATCGAGAACCAGAAAATCCGTCCTGCCAAGGTTATCGGCCCGCTCGGCGAGTCGCTGACCCTGGATTCCCTGCCGCCGCCGTCGACGACGCGCTGGGTGGTGCGGCGCAAGGCGGAGGTGGTGGCCGCGGTCAATGGCGGCCTGCTGACGGTGGACGAGGTGTGCGAACGCTACGGCCTGACGGTCGAGGAATTCGCCAGCTGGCAGCGCGCGATTGATCGGTCGGGCATGCCGGGCCTGCGCGTCACCCGCATCCAGCATTACAAATCGCTTTACGAGCGCCAGCAGAAATACTGACCGCACGCGCGTCCTGACGGACGCCGCAGCCGGCCCGCGTATCCCCGGTCGAATCGGGCGATGCGCGGGCCGGCGTCGTTTCATGCTGACGGAGCGGTGAGGGGCGGGCGCGCAGCCGGCGGGCAGGCGGACCGGATTACACCGAGCCATCGCGCCGCCGGGCAGCGTCACGGCGAAGTGCAGACCCGGCGGCACCGTTCGTCCCCTAGAGGTCGCGTTTGCAAATTGGCGAGCGACCCGACTGTTGCCATGATCAGGAGGGGCTCAGCCTCAGCCGAAACGCGTCACGAGACGCCGGATCCGGGCCGCCTCTGCGGCGGACAAAGCCGGCAGGCGCCGCCCCGCGCGGGCGCCAGGACCGCGGCTGCCGAACTCGCCGAAGCGGGCGTCCTCGGGCTGGAGCATGTGGCGGGGATTGCCGCTGCGATCGGTGTACCACATCTCGGTCCAGCCGGCCGGCGCGATATGCGCGTCCAGCCAGCAATCGAGGAACGCCGCCATCCCCGCCGCATCGGGATTGCCATATTGGCCATCGGCGAACTTCTTCGACGGTCGCCACGGACGCGCCAGGAAGACGCTGCCGTCGGCGACGCCTGCGTCGCGGGTCAGCCGGCAGCGATCGAAGACGAGACCGATCGGCTGTGCAAGCAGCGTGCTGGGCGCGGCGATATAGCCCCGCACCTGCTGCGGATCGGGACGCAGCCGCGAGCGGATCTCGCACCGGTCGAACAGCGCCGATCCCGCGCCGAAGATGAAGTCGTAGCTGCCGCTGATCGTACAGCCGCTGAGCGTGACGCGGCCGGCGTCGGGGAAGAAGGTGTCCTGGTGGCTGTGGATGTCGACCGCGTCGAGCCGCGCCTCGTCGCTTCCTAGGGCCAGGCGCAGCGCCCCCGCCTGCGGCCCGGCCGGATCGTCGGACAGCAGCCGCGCGCCTGTCTTGCGCATCTCGGCGATGCCGTCGAAGTCGTTGGCGATCGTCAGATTGCGGGCGGTGAAACCGGCGGCGGTGACGGGCAGCGTCGCGGTGCGATAGGTGCCGTAAGGCTTACCGTCCGGCGCGATCATGCCCGATGCGGCGGTGAAGGCGAGCCGGGTGCGCTGCCGATCCTCGCCGACCAAAGCGACGCCGGGCACGTCGACGACATGCTGGCCCAGCCAGTCGCCGCGGGCGAGCCAGAGG
>JAEWJQ010000252.1 GCA_023386515.1 Pseudomonadota bacterium
GGTGCGCGCCGACCGCGACGCCGCGCGTGCCGAGATCGCGGCGTTGCGGGCGCAGGGCGAGGCGTTCGAAGCGCGGTTGGTCGAACTGCGCGAGGCCAAGGACGTCATGGCGGCGCAATTCGGCGAGGTCGCCAACCGCCTGCTGTCCGACGCGCAAAAGGCGTTCTTGGAGCGGGCCGAGGCGCGCTTCCGCCAGTCGGAGGAAAGCGCCGGCCAGAATCTCAAGGCGCTGCTGCAGCCGGTCAACGAGCGGCTGTCGCGCTACGAGGAGGGCGTCGCCAAGGGCGAGGCGGAGCGGCGCGACGCCTTCGGCGACCTCAAGGGGCAGATCGAGCAGATGCGCCTGGGCCAGGAGCGCGTCTCCGGCGAGGCGGCGAAACTGGTCAATGCGCTGCGCAACGCCCCCAAGGCGCGCGGGCGCTGGGGCGAGCAGCAATTGCGCAACGTGCTGGAAAGCTGCGGCCTTTCCGAACACACCGATTTCGCGATGGAGGTCAGCGTCGCCGACGGCGAGGGCGGGCGGCTGCGCCCCGACGCGATCGTCCGGGTGCCGGGCGGCAAGTCGCTGATCATCGACGCCAAAGTGTCGCTCAACGCCTATCAGGACGCCTTTGGCGCGGTGGACGAGGCGGAGCGGCAGATCGGCCTCGCCGCCCATGCCCAGTCGATGCGCGTCCACGTCAACGGCCTCGGCAACAAGGCCTATTGGGCGCAATTCGACGACGCGCCCGAATATGTCATCATGTTCGTTCCCGGTGAGCATTTCCTGTCGGCGGCGCTCGAGCACGACCCGACCTTGTGGGACTTCGCCTTCGACAAGCGCGTCCTTCTCGCCACCCCGACCAATCTGATCGCCATCGCCCGCACCGTCTCGGCGGTGTGGCGGCAGGAGAAGCTGGCCAGCCAGGCGCGCGAGATCGGTACGCTCGGCAAGGAATTGTACCAGCGGCTGGCGGTGATGGGCGGCCATGTCGCCCGGCTCGGCAAGAACCTCGACACTGCGATGGGCGCCTATAACGCCTTTGTCGGCAGCCTCGAAAGCCAGGTGCTGACCAGCGCCAAGCGGTTCGAATCGCTCAACATCGACACCGGCGGCAAGGCGATCGATGCCCTGCCGGTCGGCGAGCAGAATGCCCGGCCGCTGACCAAGCTGACGGCGGCGGTGCCCGAGGAGGTGTGAGGTGGCGCGCGGCCGGCCCTTGCGGCTGCCGCCGCCCTATCTCAAGCGGATCGCCTTCCGCCCGGACGTGACGATCGACCGCAGCGCGTACCCCATGTCGCTCCCCTTCCTGCGCCACGACGACTTCGCGCTGGAGTTCGACCGGGCGGTGACGATCCTCGTCGGCGAGAACGGCGTGGGCAAATCGACCCTGCTCGAGGCGATCGCCGCCATCGCCGGGTTCGACCAGGCGGGCGGCGGCCCCGGCTATCGGCCGATCGATCATAGCGGCGCCCGCGAGCGCAACGGCGATGTGCTCGCCGCCGCGATGCGCGCCAGCTGGCTGCCCAAGGTCGGGCAGGGCTGGTTCTTCCGGGCCGAATCCTTCTTCTCCGTCGCCCGCTATCTCGATCGCGCCGCAGCGGAGTCGCGCGGCGAAGCGCCGGACTTCCTGTCGCATTCCCACGGCGAGGGGTTTCTGCGCTTCTTCGAGGAACGCTGCACCCGGCCGGGCATCTTCCTCTTCGACGAACCCGAATCCGCGCTGTCCCCGGCACGGCAGTTCGAATTCCTGAAGTTGCTCAGGACGATGCAGGACAGCGGACAGACGCAGGTGATCATGGCGACGCACTCGCCCGTGCTCATGGCGCTGCCCGGTGCCGCGCTGATCGGCATGACCCGAGGCGAACTCGCACCGACGACGTTGGAGGAGACGGACCACTACCGGCTGATGAGGGCTTTCGCGGTCGATCCGGCCGGCACGATCGCAGCGATGCTCGATGGTTGAGCCGAGCGGCCGCCATAAACTTCGCTCAACGCAAAAAGGTCCGCATCCCCCGGACATATTTGCACGCGGCGGCATTGGACTGTCGAAATCGTCAGTATTTCTGACGGTTCGCGAAGGAGAGCGATGTGGGCGGCATGTATCGGGGCACGCTGGTCATGGATCAGGACGGCGTGATGGACGGGATGGTTGCGGGCAATGTGATCGTCCGGCGCGGTTGCCGCGTGCGGATCGCCGGAATGGTCAGCGGCGACCTGCGCGTCGAACAGGGCGCCGAGGCGCATGTCTCCGGCATGATCGCCGGCCGCATCCATCAGGATGGCGGCCGGGTGCTGGTCACCGGTCTCGCCTGAGCGTCAGCCGCGCTGCTGCGCGAGCACCTCATAGGCCATCACCGCCGTCGCCACCGCCGCGTTCAAGCTGTCGGCCTTGCCGAGCATCGGGATCTTGACCAGCAGGTCGCAGGCTGCGGCATAATCCGCCGGCATGCCCTGCGCCTCGTTGCCGGTGAGCAGGAAGGTCGGGGCTGCGTAGCGCGCCGCACGATAATCCTGCTCGGTGTCGAGGCTGAGGCCGACCAGCTGCCCCGGCCCCTGGCGCAGCCAGTCGAGGAAGGGCTGCCAGTCGGTGTGCACCACCGGCACTGTGAACAGCGCCCCCATGCTCGCCCGCACCGCCTCGCCCGAGAAGGGATCGACGCTCTCGCCGATCAGGATCAGCCCGCCGGCGCCCACCGCATCGCCGGTGCGCAGGATCGTGCCGAGATTGCCCGGATCGCGCAGCCGCTCGGCGACCAGCCAGATGCCCGAACGCTCGCGGTCGAGATCGCTCAGGCTGACGTCGAACTCCTCGAACACGCCGACGACCGCCTGCGGATTGTCCTTGCCGGACAGCTTGGACAGGATGTCGGGGGTGGTCTGGATCGACTCGCCGCCCGCCGCCTCGACCTCGACCGAAAGGGCATGGACGAGTGGATGGCCGGCGCTTTGCCCGGCGTAGAACAGCAGCCGCGGGATCCGCCCGGTCTCGCGCGCCTCGGTCAGGATGCGCAGCCCTTCGGCGAGGAACTGGCGCGCGGCGCGGCGGTGACGCTTGTCGCGCAGGTCGCGGACACGCTTGACGAGCGGATTGGAAAAGGCGGTGATCTCTCGCGGCATGCCGTCCCCTCCCGCATCCGCGGGCGGGTCTGCAAGCTCAATCTTCGCCGAACTTGGCCTCGACCAGTTCGCACAGCGCCGACACCGCCTGATCGGCGCCGTCTCCCGCCGCGCTGATCGTGATCGTGTCGCCCATCGCTGCGCCCAGCATCATCAGGCCCATGATCGACGTGCCGGTGACGGCGCCATCGTCCTTGCGGACCTGCACTTCGCAGGGCTGCGTCGAGGCCAGCGTCACGAACTTGGCGCTCGCGCGTGCGTGGAGGCCGCGCTTGTTGGTGATCAGCACGGCCCGCTCGACCGCGCTCATGCGGCCGCCTCGCCGAGCACTTCGGAGGCGACCGAGATATATTTGCGCCCCGCCTCACGCGCGGCGGCGACCGCCTCGACCACCTTCATCGACCGCCGCGCCGAGCCCAGGCGGATCAGCATCGGCAGGTTCATGCCGGCGATCACCTCCACCCGGCCACGCTCCATCAGCGAGATGGCGAGGTTTGACGGCGTGCCGCCGAACAGGTCGGTCAGCACGATCACGCCGCGCCCGGCATCGACCGCGCCGATCGCCTCCGCGATGTCCGCCCGCCGCGTCTCCATGTCGTCGTCCGGACCGATCGAGATCGTCGCGATCCGCTCCTGCGGGCCGACGACGTGGATCATCGCGGTCACGAACTCCTCGGCGAGCCGGCCGTGGGTCACCAGAACAAGGCCAATCATGTCAGACGTATTACTCATGCTGTGGCCGGCGGCCCCTCAAGCGAGTCCTGTGGCGCGGCGCCCAGGTCGCGATGCGCGATGGTGGGCGAAAAACCGTCTGCGCGCAACCGGCTTGCAAGTGTCGCGGCGACGTGGACCGAGCGGTGTCTCCCTCCGGTACAGCCGATAGCGACCGTGACGTACGATTTGCCCTCGGCCCGATAGCGCGGCAGCAGCAGCCGCAGCAGGCCATGGATGCGATCGATCGCCTCGGGGTAGGCCGGGTCGGCGGCGACATAGGCGGCGACGTCGGCATCGAGCCCGGTCCCCGGCCGTAGCGCCGGCACCCAATGCGGATTGCGGAGGAAGCGCATGTCGAACACCAGATCGGCATTGCGGGGCAGCCCGCGCGCAAAGCCGAAAGAGAGGATCGACAGAACCGGCGCATCGGTACCCGACCGCGCGAACGTCTCGCGGATTTGCTGCGCAAGGGCGTGCGAGGACAGATTGGTGGTGTCGATCAACCGGTTCGCCCATTCGCGCAGCGGCGCCAGCAACTCCCGCTCGCGGGCGATGCCGTCGCTCGCCGGGCGATCGGGAGCAAGCGGGTGTCGCCGCCGGGTCTCGGAATAGCGCCGCCCCAGTTCACCGCCCGCGCAGTCGAGGAACAGCATACCGATGTCGAGCCCGTGCTCGTCGCGCAGTACGCGGATGCGCTCGACGATGCGCTCGGGCGCAAAATCCCGGGTCCGCGATCCGATGCCGATCGCCAGCGGCTGTCCGGCGTCACCCGCCCCTTCGGCCAAGGGCGATTCGAGCAGACGGTTGAGGAGGGTAAGGGGCAAATTGTCGACCACCTCCCAGCCGATATCCTCCAGCGTCTTGAGTACGGTCGACTTGCCCGCACCCGACATACCGGTGACGAGCAGAATGTCCTTGCGATCGCTCATCGGCCCACCCTCATGCCGGTGTCGCCTCAGGCTGGCGCAGGGCCCATTCGATCTTGATCGGCGTGGATGGGAAGGCGGCGTCGAAGGCCAGTTCGCGGACCGCCACCCCGGCGATACGTCGTACCCGTCGCTCGGGCATGCGCACCGGCTCGTCTCCCAGCCGGACGATCAGTGCCACCGGCGCCTCAACGACATTCGGCAGCGTCAGGATGCCGACGCCGCGGACCTCGATCCGCCCGCGGATCGTGTCCGGTGCCCTGGCGACGAGCATGTCGCCGCGGCGCATCAACACCGTGTAATCGTCGCTGACCAGCGTCGCGCCGCGATCGATCAGGCGTAGGGCGAGATCAGACTTACCGACCCCCGATGGCCCTTCCAGCACGACGGCCTGGTCGTCGATCGCGATCGTGGTCGCGTGCAGGGTTTCCGAAGAGAGCACCGCCATGGAGGGTATCGTTCGCCTTCAAAAGCCTTCGGCGCGCGGCAATCGGACTACGAAGCGCGCTCCGCCTAGCCGATCCTCGCGCGATTCGACGGCGATCGCGCCCTGATGGCCTTCTACAATCGTTCGCGCAATGGCGAGGCCGAGGCCGGAATGCTGGCCGAACGTCTCGCTCTCGGGCCGGATCGACTGAAAGCGCCGGAAGATCGCCTCGCGCGCTTCCTCGGGGACGCCAGGTCCCTCGTCCTCGACCTGGACGACCAGCATGTCGCTCTGTCGGCCGCCCCAGATCGCGACGACGCCGTCGTCGGGCGAGAAGGACAGGGCATTGTCGATCAGATTGTCGAACACCCGTTCCAGACGCGCCCCTTCGCCCATCGTCACCATCGCGCCGTCCCCGCGATCGAAGACCAGCCTGATGTTGCGCTCGACGCCGCGATCGTGTCGCTGCGCGACCAGCGCCTTGAGCATCGCCGCGATGTCGACCGGCTCGAACTTGGCGCGGCTGAGCTGCGCATCGAGGCGAGAGGCCTCGGAGATGTCGGTGATCAGCCGGTCGAGCCGGTGAACGTCGTCGCGGACGATGGCCAGCAGGCGTTCTTGCAGGTCCGGGTCCTTGACGTGGCCGAGGCCTTCGACGGCAGAACGCAGCGAGGCGAGGGGATTCTTCAGCTCGTGGGTGACATCCGCGGCAAAGGCCTCGGTCGCGTCGATGCGGGCGCGCAATGCCAGGCTCATGTCGGACAGGGCACGTGCCAGGCTGCCGATCTCATCGCGCCGAGACGGCAGCCGCGGCACCACCACTTCGCGGGCCCGGCCGAGCCGCACCCGCACCGCCGCCCGCGCAAGCCGGCGCAGCGGCCGCACGATCGTTCGCGCTAGGAACAGCGACAGCAGCACTGACACCATCGTGACGGTGGCCAGCACCAGACTCAGCCGGAACCGCTCGATCCGAACCGTCTGGGTGATGTCGCGCGCGTTGGTGGTCGTCATCACCACCTGGCCTCGCGGCAATGGCGCGGCGGCGGTGATCACCGGCGTGCGATCCGGCGCACGCCAGACGGTGGTCGACACGACATTACGGGCCGTCGCAGCAACGTCCGGCCACTGCCGCCCGTCCTTGCGCTCGCGATAGAGCGGCGCACGGGCCGCGCCGACGACGGTGTCGATGCCCGCGTCGAGAAAGCGCGCCACCGCCTGGTTCCACGGTTGCTTGTCGGGATCGAGCAGCACGAAGTTGCGCACGTCGAGCGCGCGCGTGTCGGCCACCGTGTTCCCGTCGGCGTCGAACACCCGCAACCGCGCGCCGGTAT
>JAEWJQ010000293.1 GCA_023386515.1 Pseudomonadota bacterium
CCGGGGGCGGTGACCACCCCGCCGGCGAGGCGGCCGCGCGCGCCGAGCCCCGCCGCGACATGGTGCGCGGCGTCGTGCAGCGCACCCGGCAGCGTGTCGAGGCCGAACGCCTCCAACCCGTGAAGGATGATGCCACCGCCGACCCACAGCATCGCCGCGGTACCGATCACCGACAGCGCCGCCAGCACGCGCGGCATGGCCGCGACCAGCCTGCGGCCGAGCGTCCGCGTCGCCGGCCGTTCCGCCAGGTGCAGACCGATGTCGTCCATCTTCACGATCAGCGCGACGACGCCGTAGACGCCGGCGGTGATCGCCACCGCGACCACCGCCAGCGCGATTGCCTGGTTGAGCAGCGTCTCGCCGCCCAGTTCGCCGAGCGCGATCGCCATGATCTCGCCCGACAGGATCAGGTCGGTGCGCACCGCGCCGGCGACCTGGCGGTCCTCCAGCTCCTTGGGATCGCTGATCGTCGCCGCTTCGTCGCCATGATGGCCGCCGGTCAGCGCGGCGATGATCTTCTCCGCGCCCTCGAACGAGAGATAGGCGCCGCCCAGCATCAGGATCGGCGTGATCGCCCAGGGCGCCAGCGCGCTCAGCACCAGCGCCGCGGGCAGCAGGAACAGCAATTTGTTGCGAAGGGAGCCCTTGGCGATCTTCCAGATGATCGGCAGCTCGCGCGCCGGCGACAGGCCGGTGACATAGGTCGGCGTGACCGCGGTATCGTCGATCACCACGCCCGCCGCCTTGGCCCCCGCGCGCCCCGCCGCGCCGGCGACGTCGTCCAGGCTCGCCGCCGACAGCTTCGCCATCGCCGCGATATCGTCGAGCAGCGCCACCAATCCGCCGGGCATGTCCGTTCCCCTGTTGTCGCTGCGCCTCATGCCCGCCCGGGGCTGCGGTACGCAACCGCACGTGTGTTGCCCGATCATTGCTGGCCGGAACTTAATAGGCCGCCCGAGGCATGACGCCGCTCGTCCGCCCCGCTAGAGCTGCGTCCATGACCGATCCGAACCTGCCCCAGCCGCCCGTCGCCGCGCGCCGTCTCCACCGCTTCACCGCGCATGGCGTGACGGTCGAGGATCCCTATGCCTGGCTGAAGGACCCGAACTATCCGGAGGTCGGCGACCCCGAGGTGCTCGCCTATCTCGAGGCGGAGAACGCCTATTTCGACGCGATGATGGCGCCGCACCGGCCGCTGGTCGACCGGTTGTACGAAGAGATGAAGGGGCGGATCAAGGAAGACGAATCCTCGGTCCCGCAGAAGGACGGCGACTGGCTGTACTGGACCGCGTTCGAGACGGGCGGCCAGTATCGCTTGTGGTGGCGCCGCCCGGTCGCCGGCGGCGACGACGAACTGCTGCTCGACGAGCCGGCGCTGGCGGCAGGCAAGGAGTATTTCCGGCTCGGCGCCTTTTCGGTGAGCAACGACGGCCGCTACCTGGCCTATGCGATCGACGACAACGGGTCGGAGCGGTTCACCGTCCGCGTCAAGGATCTCGCCACCGGCGAGCATCTGCCCGAGGTGATCGAGGGCATGCTGTCCGACCTCGTCTGGACCAGCGACGATGCCGGCTTCCTCTACGGCCTCGCCAATGCGCAATGGCGGACGGACAATGCGCGCTTCCACCGGCTGCACACGCCGGTCGCCGACGACGTGCTGCTCTATCACGAGGCGGACGAGGGCTATCGCGTCGCCGTGGCCGAGACGAGCGACCGGCGCTGGCTGATCATCGGTACCGGCGACCATGTCACCAGCGAGGTGCGGCTGCTGCCCGCCGACGATCCCCTTGCCGAACCGATCTTGGTCGCGCCCCGGCAGGAGGGCCGCGAATATGACGTCGACGCCCATGGCGACACGCTGTTCATCCACACCAACGACACCGATCCGATGTGGCGGCTGGTCACCGCGCCGATCGCCCGTCCCGGCGAATGGAACGAGCTGATCGCGCCCAATCCCCATTTCTACATGACCGGGGTCGAGTGCTTCCGCGACTTCTTCGTCGTCGAGGGGCGCGAGGACGGGCTCGATCGCATCGCCATCCACCGCTACGACGCGCCGACCGTCGCCGAACGGATCGACTTTCCGGAGGCGAGCTATGCCGCCGGCGTCGGCGACAATCCCGAATATGACATGACCGTGATCCGCATCGGCTATGAGTCGATGGTTACGCCCGGCACGGTCTACGATTACGACACCGCGACGCGGCAGCTGACGACGCTGAAGGTGCAGGAGATTCCGTCGGGCTATGACGGCGCGCGCTACCGGACGGAGCGGCTGACGATCACGGTGCGCGACGGCACGGCGGTGCCGGTGTCGATCGTCTATCCCGCGGGCTTCGTGCGCGACGGGTCGCAGCCGTTGTTCCTCTACGCCTATGGCGCCTATGGCTATGCGATCCCGCCGGGCTTCTCGACCGGGCGATTGAGCCTGCTCGACCGCGGCTTCGCTTATGCCATCGCGCATATCCGCGGCGGCGACGATCTCGGTCAGCAATGGTATCACGACGGCAAGCTGGACAAGCGCACCAACACGTTCAACGACTTCGTCGACGTCGCCAAGGGCCTGATCGAGCAGGGCTGGACCCGCGCCGGCCGGATCGCCACCGCCGGCCGCTCCGCCGGCGGCGAACTGATGGGCGCGATCGTCAATTCCGATCCGGAGCTGTGGGGCGCGGTGATCGCCGACGTTCCGTTCGTCGACGTGCTCAACACGATGCTGGACGCCGATCTGCCGCTGACGCCGGGCGAATGGCCCGAATGGGGGAATCCGATCGAGGACAAGGCGGCGTTCGACCTGATCCGCAGCTACAGCCCCTACGACAATGTCGTCGCGCAGGACTATCCGCCGCTGTTCATCTCGGGCGGGCTCAACGATCCGCGCGTCACCTATTGGGAGCCGGCGAAATGGGCGGCGAAGCTGCGCGCGACCAAGACCGACGACCACGTGCTGCTGCTCAAGACCAACATGGGCGCGGGCCACGGCGGCAAGTCGGGCCGCTTCGAATCGCTGCGCGAGGCGGCGGAGGAACATGCCTTCGTCCTCTGGCAGCTCGGCATAGAGGAATGACGCCACAGTGAGCATCGAGCAGCTGATCGCGCATTACGGCCTCGCCGCGCTGTTCGTCGGTGCGGCGGTGGAGGGCGAGACGGTGGTCGTCGCCGGCGGCCTCGCCGCGCATCAGGGACTGCTGCCGCTGGCCGGCGCGATGGTGGCGACGGGCCTCGGCTCGTTTGCGGCGGACCAGGCCTGGTTCGCCTTCGGCCGCCGCTTCCGCGACCATCGCTGGGTCAAGCAGGCGCAGGCCAAGCCCGCCTTCGCCAAGGCGATGGGCTGGCTGGAACGCTGGCCGGTCGGCTTCATCTTCGCCTTCCGCTTCATCTACGGTTTCCGCACCGTCAGCCCGATCGCGATCGGCACCACCAAGGTGCCGGCGAAAACCTTCGTCATCGTCAATGCCATCTCGGCGGCGGTGTGGGCGGTGATCTTCACCGGCATCGGCTATCTGTTCGGCAACGCCTTCGAAAAGATGATCGGCAAGGTGAAGCCGCATCTGCCCTGGCTGATCGGCGGGCTGGTGCTGCTCGGCCTGATCATCGCCGGCGTCCATTGGTGGCGCGGCCGGACGCAGAAGGCATGAACCGCTTCACCCTGTCCATCACCGCGGGCGCCGACGACATCGACGAGCTCGGCCATGTCAACAATGCGGTTTGGGTACGCTGGATCCAGGAGATCGCCGTCGCGCATTGGGAGGCGGTGGCTCCGGCCGACCAGCGCGCGGCCTACGTCTGGGTCGTCACCCGCCACGAGATCGACTATCGCGGCAACGTCGTCGCGGGCGAGACGGTGACCGGCGAAACCTGGGTGCCGGAACCGCCCAAGGGCGCACGCTTCGACCGCCACGTCCGCTTCCTGGGCGCGGACGGGCGGGTCAAGGTGGAGGCGGTGACGACCTGGGCGCTGATCGACCGCGCCACCGGGCGGCTGCTGCGGGTCCGGCCGGAAATGGCGGCGCCGTTTCTGGGAGGGTGAGACGGCGACCGATCAATAATGGAAGCGGCATTGCGCGATCTCGAGACTTTGCTCGGGCGCCTTACCGGATACCCGATAGACCAGCCGATCGTCCTGGGTCAGCCGGCGCGACCACCAGCCCGAAAGGTCGCCCCGCAGCCGCTCCGGCTTGCCTCTGCCCTTGAACGGGCTGCGGCGGCATTCGCGGATCAGGTCGTTCAGCCGTTCGAACGTCTTCGGATCGGCGGCGAGCCAGTGGTGGTATTGCTCCCAGGCAAGGTCGGAAAAGACGAGCTTCACGCCTCTGCCCGCTCGATCAGCTCCCGTTCCTGACCCTTGCCCGCATCGAGTTGCGCGATCGAATCGCGGAGACTGCGAGCATTGGCTGGCGTCGAGAGCAGATGCATCGTCTCCCGGATCGCGTTCCAGGCATCCAGCGACACCATGACCACCGGTTTGCCATTCTTGCGCGTGACGACCACCTCCTCGTGATCGTCGACGACCTGATCCATCACGTCCTTCAGATTGGCGCGCGCATCTGTGTAGGTCACGACCTGCATGTCATCCTCCGTCCCTCCATATGTACATCTTGTTGTACATGTGCAATCGAGACGGCGGCGGTCACCCGCTATTCCGCAAAGCCGTCGCGATCGCGTTGATCGACAGCAGGATGCCCTCGCCGATGCGCGGATCGTCCTCGCCGGCGCGGTGGCGTTTCATCAGCTCGATCTGCAGCAGGTTGAGCGGCTCGATATAGGGCAACCGAAGCCGGATCGACGCGTCGAGCGCCGGATGCTTCTCGAGCAGCCGCGTCTGGCCGGTCGCATCGAGCAGACCGTCGACGGTGCGCTGCCAGCCGTCGCGGATACGGCCGAAGATGTGGCCACGCAGTCCCTCGTCCTCGACCAGTTCGGCATAATGGGCGGCGATGTCGATGTCCGACTTGGCCAGCACCATCTCCATATTCGCCAGCGTCGAGGCGAACAGCGGCCACCCCTGTGCCATGTCGCGGAGCAGTGCCTTGTCGGCGAAGGCGTCGAGCGCCTGGCCGACGCCATACCAGCCGGGCAGCATGACCCGCGCCTGCGCCCAGCTGAACACCCAGGGAATGGCGCGCAGATCCTCGATCGCGTCGGATTTCTTGCGGCTGGCGGGGCGGCTGCCGATCTTCAGCCCGGCGATCTCGCCGATCGGCGTCATCTGCCGGAAGAAGGTGCGGAAGCCTTCCGTGCCATAGACGAGGTCGCGATAGGCGTGGAAGGCGGTGTCGGACAGCGCATCCATCGCCGCGCCGAACTCCGCATTCTCCGCATTCGACAGCCGCGCCGGCTCCAGCGTCGCCAGCAAGGTCGCCGAGGCCATCGCCTCGAGATTCGTCATCGCACTGTCGCGGGTGCCGTATTTGGCGGCGATCACCTCGCCCTGTTCGGTGATGCGGATGCGGCCCTGCACCGTCCCCGGCGGCTGGGCACGGATCGCGGCGAAGGACGAGCCGCCACCGCGGCCGACCGCGCCGCCGCGGCCGTGGAACAATTGCATGCCGACGCCCGCCGCCTCGAATACCGGCTTGAGCGCGGTCGACGCCTTGGACAGCTGCCAGGTCGAGGTCAGATAGCCGCCGTCCTTGTTGCTGTCCGAATAGCCGATCATCACCTCCTGATGCCCCCGCCGGCCGGCGATCGTCGCGATCTCGGGAAGGGCGAACCAGTCGGTCATGATCGCCGGCGCCGCCTCGAGATCACCGACGGTCTCGAACAGCGGCACCGCCATGATCGCGGCCTCGGGCCGATCGCCGCCGCGATAGAGGCCGACCTCCTTCAGCAGCAGATTGATCTCGAGCAGATCGGACACCGACTGGGCCATCGAGACGATATAGTTGGTGATGCACGCCGGCCCGTATTTGGCATGCGCCTCCGCCGCGGCGAGGACGATCTGCAGCTCGCCATGGGTTTCGTCCGAATAGCTCGTGAAGCGGCTGGCGAGCGGGCGCGCATGGGCGAGCTCGCGCCGGAGCAGGGCGACGCGGGCGGGCTCGTCGAGGCCGCAATAGTCCGCCTCGACGCCGGCGACCTTGAGCAGTTCGGCGACGACGCGTTCGTGCACCGCGCTGTTCTGGCGCAGGTCGAGCGTGGCGAGATGGAAGCCGAACGTCTCCACTGCGCGGATCAGCCGGCCGAGCGCGCCGCTGGATTTGAGCGTGCTGCCCTGCGACAGGCCGTGCGCCAGCGCGGCGAGGTCGGCGCGCAATGCCTGCGGATCGGAATAGGGCTCGCCGTGCAGCCGGCCGGGCCGCGGCGCCGCCTTGCCGGTGAGCGCCTGATGCGTCGCGGCGAGCCGAGCGTAGATGCCGGACAAAGCGCGGCGATACGGTTCGTCGGCGCGGCTGGCGGCGGCATCGCCGCTCGCCTCCGCCAATGCGGCGACGCGCGCGTCGACCGCGCTGTGTTCGGTCGAGATCGACAGTTCGGCGCCGAGCGCATGGACGGCGTCCATGTAGAAGACGAGCACCGTCTCGCAGGCGCGGCCGAGCGCGGTGCTCAGCGATTCGGCGGTGACGAAGGGGTTGCCGTCGCGGTCGCCGCCGATCCAGCTGCCGGGACGCAGGAAGCTCGGCACGCGCTCCCCGAACGCCCGGTCCCACCTTTGGTAGAGCGCCGGGATCGTCGGCAGGAAGACGTCGCGCAGATAGCTCAGCGCCGTCTCCACCTCGTCGGTGACGTACAGCCGCTCACGGCGCAGCACGCGCGTCTGCCAGAGCAGCGCGATCTGGCGAGCGATGGCGTCGTCGACCCGGTCGCCGTCGGGCGTCTCCTCTGCGCCGGCATCCTTCAGCCGCATCAGCTCGGCGATGCGGTTGCGATGGTCGATCATGCTCTTGCGCCGCACCTCCGTCGGATGGGCGGTGAGCACCGGCGCGACCAGGGCATGGGCGAGCAGGTCGAGCACGGCGGCGCGGTCGATCCCCTCGCCGGCCAGCGTGGCGAGCGCGGAGGCGACGTCGGCGCCTGCCTCGGCGGCGATGCCCTGGCGATCCTCGGCGAGATTGGCGAGCATCGAGAAGAGCATGAAGCCGCGGACGAAATCGAGCGTCTCGTCGAGGCCGAGGCCGGTGAGCAGCGCCTGGATGGCGTCGCCGTCGCCGCCGTCGCGATGCCGCTCCACCGAGGCGCGGCGGATCGCCTCGGTCGCCTCGAACAGGGCATCGCCGCCATAGCCGCGGATGACGTCGCCGAGCTTGGCGCCGAGGAAGCGCACGTCGGGGTTGTTGGCGATCGGCGGCAGGGGGGAGGAACTGGCCATGGCGCGATGCTGCGCTGCGGCGAGGGTCGGGTCAACCGCTAGCGCGCTGCTCCCGTTAAGGATTCCACCCCGCCCGGCGGCGCGTGGCGGGCGGAAGGTCGCGAAAGTCGCACTTCCGTCGCACGCGGCCCGGCCCGCCGCCGCCGCCCGATCAGCGGCGGGTCGGCCCGGCGCTGCCGGCGATGTTGCTGACCGAGTCGCCGATCACCGAATCGGCGGGCGCTCCGCTGCCCGCCTCGCGCTTGTCGCGGGCCGCCCGCCAGGCGGCTTCCTCTTCGGAGGTGACGGTGCCGTCGTGATTGAGGTCCATCTGGTCGAAGCGCTTGAGCGTCCCCTCGCTCCATTCGATCTGGCTGACCGCGCCGTCGCCGTTGCGGTCGAGCGTCATGATGCGGCTGCCGCGGCGGGGCAGTTCGTCGGCGGGTAGCCGGTCGTCGGCGTTGCGGTCGAGCGTG
>JAEWJQ010000312.1 GCA_023386515.1 Pseudomonadota bacterium
GCCCGCCTCGGCCTCCTTCAGGATGCCGATGATCTGCTCTTCCGAAAACTGCTTCCGCTTCATTCCGTCCGTCCCTTCAAGAGCCGGTCTCTAGCTCCAACTGGATGGAGAAACGGGGGTCACGTCAGGCGGCCGAATTGCTCCCTCGACTCAGTGTGCGGATCGCCTTGGGGAGCCAGCAGGCACACCCCCAAAAATTGAGGCTCTACGAACTTTGCTGACAATGTGCTGACAATGTGCTGACAATGGCCTGTCCCGGCCCGTCGTGCACCGCCCTTTTCAAGGCCCCCTCCGCCAAGCGGCGGACATATCAGAGAAAATGGTGCTGCCGGTGAGGATTGAACTCACGACCTCAGCCTTACCAAGGATGCGCTCTACCACTGAGCTACGGCAGCACTCGCGTCGGGACGCGGGAAGGGCGCCTAGAGACGAGGTGGGGTCGATTGTCAAGCGCTTGGTGGCGCGGCCGGCGTGTTTTAAGGGAAAGCGATGAGCGGACAGCAGGATCGGGCGGCGCGGCTGGCGGCGCAGTTGCGGGCGAATCTCCACCGCCGCAAGGCGCAGGCGCGCGCCGCCGGCGACTCAGCGGTGGGCGACGTGCGCGCCGACGGAGATCAGGCCACTGCCGGCGACATAGGCAAGCCCCGAGCCGAAGGTGAATAGACCGACCATCAGCGCCGCGACCCTCAGCTGACCGGCGAGCATTTTGACTCGAGCCATGCCCTATCCTCTCCGTCGAGCACCGGACCGATCCTAGCGACGACCTCGGCGTGATAGGCATTGAGCCATGAAAGCTCGACCTGGGTCAAGAGCGCGGCATCGATCAGCGTCCGCTCGATCGGCGCGAATGTCAGCGTCTCGAAGCCGAGCATCGCGCGCTCCGAATCGCCGCCGGGAATCGTCATCGGGATGGTAAGCAGCAGATTCTCGATCCGGATGCCATATTCGCCCGCCTTGTAATAACCCGGTTCGTTGGACAGCATCATGCCGGCACGGAGCGGCTCGAGGCTGGCGCCACCGGGGTAATTGGGCGCGGCGATCCGCTGCGGTCCTTCATGCACCGCCAGATAACTGCCGATGCCGTGGCCGGTGCCGTGGCCGAAATCGAGCCCCGCCTCCCACAACGGCCGGCGGGCGAAGCCGTCGATCTGCGCGCCGGGCGTGCCATCGGGAAAGATCGCCGTGGCGATCGCGATATGGCCTTTTAGGACGCGGGTGAAGCGATCGCGCATTTCCTCGGTTGGCGCGCCGATCGGCACGACGCGGGTCACATCCGTGGTGCCATCGGCATATTGGCCGCCCGAATCGATCAGGAACAGCTGGCCCGGCGCGATCCGCGCGTTCGATGCCTCGGTGACATGATAATGGGGAATCGCGCCGTGCGCGCCGGTCGCCGAGATGGTCGCGAAACTGGTGTCGAGCAGCAGCCCCGTCTCCTTGCGGAAGGCGAGCAGGCGGGCGGCGGCGGACAATTCGGTCTCCCCGCCCTTCGGCCCTTCCCGCTCAATCCAGCGCAGGAAGCGGCTGAGCGCGGCACCGTCGCGGATCGAGGCGGCGCGGTGGCCGGCGACCTCGGCAGGGTTCTTGAGCGCCTTGGCGAGCACCACCGGGTCGCGCAGCGGCAGCACCCGGGCGCCACCGGCGGCGAGCGCTTCGTGGATGGCGGCGACGGCACGTTCCGGGTCGGCGGCGATCCGCTGCCCGTCATAGCGGCCGAGCGCGGCGGCAAAGGCCTGGCGGTCATGGATGCGCACCGCATTGCCGAGATGCTGGCGCAGCGCGTCGTCGACCTTCTCCGGCGCGACGAACAGGTCGGTGGTGCCGTCCGCCGCGACGATCGCATAGGCGAGCGCGACCGGCGTGTGGGCGACGTCGCCGCCGCGCACGTTGAGCGCCCAGGCGATCGAATCGAGCGCGGTCAGCACCACCGCATCGGCGCGCTGTTCGGCGAGCCAGTCGGCGATCGCGGCCCGCTTGGCCGCCGAGGCGACGCCGGCATGCGCATCGGCGTGGACGGTCATCCGCGCCGGCGACGGCTGCGGCCGGTCCGTCCAGATCGCGTCGATCGGATTGGCGTCGACCGCGACCAGCTCCGCGCCGACGTCGGCGAGCGCGGTACGCATCGCGGCGACCTGGCCGACCGTATGCAGCCAGGGATCGAAGCCGATCCGTTGCCCGGCCTTCGCCTGCCGGGTCAGCCAATGGGCGACGCTGTCCTGCGGCACGTCGACATAGGTCCAGTCCGCCGCGTCCACCTGCTCGCGGACCTGGATCGTATAGCGGCCGTCGGTGAAGATCGCCGCGGTATCGGGCAGCACGACGGCGGTGCCCGCCGAGCCCTCGAACCCGGTCAGCCAGGCGAGCCGTTGCGCATAGCCGCCGACATATTCGCTCATATGCTCGTCGGTCAGCGGAACGACGAAGCCGGCGAGGCCACGGGTGACGAGTGCGGCGCGCAGCGCGGCGAGACGGTCGGAATGGTCGGTCATGCGCCGTCTATCGGCGTCCGGTCGGCGCGCGGCAAGCGGCATGGCATTGCCCCGATGTGCGGACGATGTCGCCACCGCCGTGCAATGCACCCATTTCCGTTCTATTCATCGCCGATCTGCCCAAGAGGAAGTCACGCTCCCATTTCGTCCGATCATTTCCGATGAACCCGGGCTTAGGCAAGACTAGGTGTGCGCCGGATACTGGCATTAACCGCACATTATCCCATCTCTACTACATCACGGGCGATGAGGATCGCCCGATTGGCATATCGACGGCTGTATGCGTCGCTGTACGGTACGCGGCACGACGAGAGTCAGACGATCACGCGGCTGCTGCTCTGCCTCGTCCTGATCGCACTGCTCGCGTCCGTCGTCACCACCGCCTTTCTGACCTGGCGCGCGGACCGCGATGCCAACCGCCTCGCCGCCACGACGATCGCCGGCGCGCTGGATCGCGAGCGGTCGCGGATCAGTAACGAAACCTATATCAACTCCGCCTGGGACGACGCCGCCAATCATGCCTATGGCGCGATGGATCCGCGCTGGGTCGAGTCGCAATGGGGCACGCCGATCGGTCATGCCTATGTGATCGATGCGGCCGGGCGGACGCTCTTCGGCCATATCCCGAACCGGCCGGCACCGCCGCTCGACCGGATGATCTCTCCGGCAACGATGAAGGCGCTGCTCGCCCGCCTGCCCGCAACCGAAGCGGCGGTGCGCGCCCGGCGCGACGCGATCGTGCTGCCCGGCCGGTTCGGCGGCCAGCGGGCGCTGATCGGCTTTTCGCCGATCGTTCACGAGAAGGGCCCGTCGCGGCTCGACCGCAGCACCTACCGCATCTTCGTCGACGTGCGCGTGCTCGATGCCAAGGTCCTGGACGAATGGGCGCAGGGGTTCGGGCTGCAGGATCTGCACTGGGTCGAATCCGGCGTGCGCGCCCGGGGCGACGCGACGACGGTGGTGCGCGACTGGCAGGGTGGCGAACTCGGCACCATCGCCTGGCGGCGGCTGACCCCGGCGATCGGTGCGCTGTATGCGATGCTGCCCGCACTGGCCGCCTGCCTGCTGATCTTCCTGGTCATCGCCGGTTGGGTGATCCATCTGGTCCGTCGATTGAGCCGCAGCCTCGCCGCCAAGTCGCGCGCCGCCGAGCACGCCGCGGAACAGGAGCAGGTCGCGCGCATGGCCGCGGACGACGCGCGCCACGCCGCCGAAGCCGCGCTGCATGCGGCGGAAGAGGCGCGCCGGATC
>JAEWJQ010000416.1 GCA_023386515.1 Pseudomonadota bacterium
AAGGGGCGGGGGCCCAGGTCGTATATGGCTCCCTGTAAGGCAAGACACACGCCAAGGTGTCGATGATCGTCCGGCGCGAAAACGGCCAGTTCCGCACCTATTGCCACTTCGGTACCGGCAACTACCATCCGGTCACGGCGCGCATCTACACCGACCTCAGCTTCTTCACCGCCGATCCGCGGATCGGGCGCGATGCGGCGCAGATGTTCAACTACGTCACGGGCTATGTCGAGCCGACCGACATCGCCAAGCTGAGCCTCAGCCCGCGCGACCTGCGCAAGGACCTGCTCGCGCTGATCGACGCGGAGATCGCCCATGCCCGAGCCGGCGGCTGCGGCATGGTGTGGGCGAAGATGAACAGCCTCGTCGACCCGGCGATCATCGAGAAGCTGTACGAGGCGAGCAACGCCGGCGTCGAGATCGAGCTGATCCTGCGCGGCATCTGCTGCCTGCGTCCCGGCGTGGCCGGCATGTCGGAGAATATCCGGGTGAAATCGGTGGTCGGCCGCTTCCTCGAACACAGCCGCATCTTCTGTTTCGGCAATGGCGCGGCGTTGCCGAACGACAATGCGAAGGTGTTCATCTCGTCCGCCGACTGGATGCCGCGCAATCTCGACCGGCGCGTCGAATATATGCTGCCGATCGAGAATCCGACCGTCCACGATCAAGTGCTAGACCAGGTCATGGTCGCCAACCTGCTCGACACCGAACAGAGCTGGGAGCTACAGCCCGACGGCCGCTATATCCGTGACGAGCCGGGGGAAAAGCCGTTCAACCTGCACCGCTATTTCATGACCAATCCGTCGCTGTCGGGTCGTGGCCAAGCGCTGGCGGAAAGCGACGCGGTGCCGACGCTGTCGCTGCGGCGGCGGCAACCGTCCTGATCGGTGCGGCGCGCGCCCAAAATGTCGTTGGGCGGGGCGTGAGGGGGCTCGTGAGCGGCGCGCGCCCCTCCGTCATCGATAGTCGGTTGGCGGCGTGATGGCGGGCTCCTATCCGCGCACCGCGATCATCGACATCGGCTCGAACTCGGTCCGCCTCGTCGTCTATCAAGGTCACCCGCGCGTTCCCGCCGCCCTGTTCAACGAAAAGGTCATGGCCGGCTTGGGCCGCAGCCTGTCGGCGACCGGTGCGATCGATGCGGAGTCGATGGCGCTGGCGATCGGAGCTTTGGCACGTTTCGCGGCCGTCGCGCGCGAGATGAAGGCCCAGGTTCGCACGGTCGCCACCGCCGCGGTACGCGACGCGAGCAACGGCGGTGACTTCATCGCTGCTGCCGCCGATTTTGGCCTGTCGGTCGAATTGCTTATCGGCGAGCAAGAGGCGACCGCCGCCGGCATGGGTGTGCTGTCCGCCATTCCAGACGCCGACGGCATCGTCGGCGATCTCGGTGGCGGCAGCCTTGAACTGGTCCGCGTCGTCGCCCGTACGGTGACAGACCGGATCTCCTTCCCGCTCGGCGTGCTGCGAATCGCGGCACTACGCGCGCAGCGCAGTGGCGCATTCGACCGCCAGGTGTCGCGCATGATCCGCGAGGCCGGCTGGGCGGGGCGGGGCAGGGGGCTGCCGCTTTACATGGTCGGCGGCTCGTGGCGCGCGCTCGCCCGCCTCGACATGAGCCTGACCCACTATCCGCTGCCGATCATCCACGGCTATGCGCTCGCGCCGCAGACCGTCGCTCGGCTCGGCCGCAGCATCGCCCATCTGCCGCGGCAGCGGTTGCGCGCGGTGCCGGGCATGTCGTCCGCCCGCGCCGCCGCGCTCGGGGACGCCACCGCCCTGCTCGGCATCGTCATGCGCGAACTCGGCAGCAGTGCCGGAGTCGCCTCGACATTCGGCCTGCGCGAAGGGCTGCTCTATGCCGCGCTCGATCCGGCGACCCGTGCCCTCGATCCGCTGATCGTCGGCGCAAGGGAAGAAGGGCGGCTGCTCGGCCGGTTTCCGGAACATGGCGACCTGCTCGACGGCTGGATCGCGCCCCTGTTCGCCGACGAGCCCGCGGCCTACGCACGGATCCGCCACGCTGCCTGTCTGCTCGCCGACGTCGGCTGGCATGCCAATCCGGAATTCCGGGACGAGCGCGGCTTCGAGATCGCGCTACACGGAAATTGGGTCGGGATCGACGCCACGGAACGAGCGATGCTCGCCCAGGCGCTACACTCCAGCCTCGGCGGTGTCACGACGCCGCACCCGCTGCTCGCCGCCCTCGCCAGTCCCGGACAGCTCGACGCCGCCATTCGCTGGGGTCTGGCAATCCGTCTCGGTCAGCGTTTCAGCGCCGGTCTCGCTGGACCGCTGCACCGCACCGCGCTGTCGATGACGGCGAAGGACCTGACGCTGGCGCTGAAGGCGGCAGATCGGGAATTATATGCGGAGACGGTCGAGCGTCGGCATGCCGCGCTCGCCTCGCTGCTGAAGCGCCGGCCGGTCGTCAGCACCACAGACTGACCCGTCCGGAACGAGCAACAGACGATCAGCCGCAGCGCAGTCCGTCGATACGGCCGTCATCGCCCAGGTGGATGTTCAACCGCTCGGTCCGGAAATCCATCGTACCGCCCGCATCCGCGCGCAGGATACGCGACACCGGCGCATTGGCGTCCCGCTCCAGAGCATACCGCATCCGCTCGCGATACTTCATCCCGGCGTAGTGGATATGCATCTGCTGCGTCACCTTGCAGGGCCCCGTCGGCACCGGTTCCGGCATCGTCGCGCAGCCCTGGATCAGCAGAGCCCCCGCGATCGCCGCCGCCGTCAGCTTGGTCATGCCGCCTCCTCGCCACGCGTCATTTTCAGCTTGCCGCCCTGCACGGCGAAGCCGAGTCGCCCTTCGACCAGGTCGAGCGCGTCGCGACCGAACTGATCATAGCGCCATCCCTGCAGCATGGGGAGGCCGGTGCGCACTCCGGCGGCGAGCATTTCCAGCTCGTCCGAACGCGCGAGCAAGCGCGAGGCCACGTCGATGTCGCGGGCGCGGATCTTCAGCAATAGCTTGAGCAGGTCGGCGACCAGCGCGCCGTCCTTGCCCAGGCCGGGCTTGCGGTCGTCGCGCGGCGGCATCTCGTCCGCCGGCAGCGGCTCTGCCGCGTCGAGCGCCGCCATCAGCCGGCCGCCGATATCGTTCGCCGCCCAGGTCGCCGACAGGCCGCGCACCTTGGCGAGATCCGCCTGCCGCCGCGGCGGGTGGCCGGCGAGGTCGCCCAGCGTCTCGTCCTTGACGATCCGACCGCGCGGCAAATCCTTGGCCTGCGCCTCCATCTCGCGCCAGCGGGCCAGCGCCTTGAGGCGGCCGAGCACGTCTGCCTTGCGGCTCGACACGCGGACGCGCTTCCACGCGCCGTCGGGATCGTTGGCGTAGTTGGCGGGATCGGCGAGTCGTTCCATCTCCTGGTCCAGCCAGGCGCCACGCCCCGTCTTGCGCAGCCGCTCCAGCATCTTGGGGAAGATGCGGGCGAGATGGGTGACGTCGCCGATCGCATATTCGATCTGCCGCGCATCGAGCGGGCGCCGCGCCCAGTCGGTGAAGCGCGCGCCTTTGTCGACCTGGATGCCCAGCCAGCTGTCGACCAGATTGGAATAGCCGATCTGCTCGCCCTGGCCGAGCGCCATCGCCGCGACCTGGGTGTCGAACAGCGGATGCGGCGTCTTGCCGGTCAGATTGTAGATGATCTCGATATCCTGCCCGCCGGCATGGAAGACCTTCAGCACGTCCTCATTGTCGGTCAGCAGCTGCAGCAGCGGCGTCAGGTCGAGCCCCGGCGCCATCGGATCGATCGCTGCCGCCTCGTTCACGTCGGCGATCTGGATCAGACAGAGCTCCGGATAATAGGTGCTCTCGCGCATGAACTCGGTGTCGACGGTGACGAAGTCGGCATCGGCGAGGCGGGTGCAGAGATTGGCGAGAGTCGCGCTGTCGGTAATCAACGGGTGGATGTGCATCCGACCGTCCATAGCCCGCGCGTGCGGGTTGACAAAGAGGGGATGGAAAGGGGAGGGCGCGGCCATCGATCAACCGTCGGGCCAGCTT
This sequence comes from Pseudomonadota bacterium, assembly GCA_023386515.1. The sequence continues at coordinate 4,025 of JAEWJQ010000416.1, forward strand.
GCCGGGCGGCGACGGATAGTGTTGGAACCCTGTTATGCACGCCTATCGTACCCACACCTGCGCCGCGCTCAGCGCCTCGGCCGTCGGCGAAACCGTCCGCCTGTCGGGCTGGGTCCATCGCAAGCGCGACCATGGCGGCGTGCTGTTCGTCGACCTGCGCGACCATTATGGCATCACCCAGATCGTCGCCGACAGCGATTCGGCCGCTTTGTCGATCCTCGAGCAGGTGCGCGTCGAATCGGTGGTGACGATCGACGGGATGGTAAAGGCGCGTTCGGCCGGCACGGTCAACGCCAATCTCGCCACCGGCGAGATCGAGGTGTTCGCGCGCGGCGCCACCGTGCTGTCGGCGGCGGACGAGCTGCCGATGCCGGTCGCCGGCGAGCAGGATTATCCGGAGGATATCCGCCTCCGCTATCGCTTCCTCGACCTGCGCCGCGAGACGCTGCACGCCAACATCGTCCGCCGGACCGAGGTGATCGCGGCGATGCGCCGCCGCATGGAGGATGCCGGCTTCACCGAATATTCGACGCCGATCCTGACCGCGTCCTCGCCGGAAGGCGCGCGCGACTTTTTGGTGCCGAGCCGCATCCATCCGGGCAAGTTCTACGCGCTGCCGCAGGCGCCGCAGCAGTACAAGCAGCTGCTGATGGTCGCCGGTTTCGATCGCTATTTCCAGATCGCGCCCTGCTTCCGCGACGAAGACCCGCGCGCCGACCGGTTGCCCGGCGAATTCTACCAGCTCGACCTCGAGATGAGCTTCGTCACGCAGGAAGAGGTGTGGGAGACGATGGAGCCGGTGATCGGCGGCATCTTCGAGCAGTTCGCCGACGGCCGCAGCGTCACCCCGAGCGGCGACTTTCCGCGCATCCCCTATGACGAGGCGATGCTGAAGTACGGCAGCGACAAGCCGGACCTGCGCAATCCGCTGATCATCACCGACGTGTCGGAGCATTTCACGCAGTCGGGCTTCGGCCTGTTCGAGAAGATCGTCGGTTCGGGCGGCGTCGTCCGCGCGATCCCGGCGCCGGGCACCGCCGACAAGAGCCGCAAGTTCTTCGACGAGATGAACGAATGGGCACGCGGCGAAGGCCATGCCGGCCTCGGCTACGTCACGCGCAAGGGCGGCGAGTTCGGCGGCCCGATTGCCAAGAACCATGGCACCGAGGGGATGGAGGCGCTCTACGCCGCACTCGGCCTGGGGCCCGACGACGGTCTGTTCTTCGCGGCCGGCAAAGCGGAGGCCGCGGCGAAGCTCGCGGGTGCGGCGCGCACCCGCGTCGCCGACCAGCGCGGCCTGATCGAGCAGGGCGCCTTCCGCCTGTGCTGGATCGTCGATTTCCCCTTCTACGAATGGGACGAGGACGAAAAGAAGGTCGAGTTCGCGCACAACCCCTTCTCGAAGCCGCAGGGCGGCATGGACGCGCTCAACGCGGGCGAACCGCTGAAGATCAAGGCCTATCAGTACGATCTCGTCTGCAACGGCTATGAGATCGCCTCGGGCTCGACCCGCAACCAGTCGCCGGAACTGATGGTCAAGGCGTTCGAGCTGGTCGGGCTGAGCAAGGCCGACGTCGAGGAACGCTTCGGCGGCCTCTACCGCGCGTTCCAATATGGCGCGCCGCCGCACGGCGGCATGGCGGCGGGTGTCGACCGCATCGTCATGCTGATCTGCGGCGCGCAGAATTTGCGCGAGATCACGCTGTTCCCGATGAACCAGCGCGCCGAGGACCTGCTGATGGGCGCGCCGAGCCCGGCGGCGCCGAAGCAGCTGCGCGAACTGTCGATCCGCTCGGCGGTGCCGGTCGAGCCGACCGCGGGCGTCACCGCGACGGTGTCGCCGAGCGCGGGGTAAGTCCACGTCCGTCATCCCCGCCCGCGCGGGGATAACGGTCAGGCAGGGCGGGGCGCCAACCCCTCAGTCGTTCCCGCCGACCCAGTCGCCGAAGCCGCCGAGCACCGATCCCTCGCTGCGGTTGCCGCCACGGCCGTTCGCCGCCGCCAGCATCCGCCCGGCCAGTCGCGAGAAGGGCAGCGACTGAATCCACACCTTGCCCGGCCCACGCAGCCTCGCGAAGAACAGTCCTTCGCCGCCGAACAGCGCGCTGCGCACCCCGCCGACGGTGACCAGGTCGAAGTCGATCGACGGCGTCATCGCCGCCAGGCAGCCGGTGTCGACGTGCAATTCCTCGCCCGGCGCCAGCTCGCGCTCGACGACGGTGCCGCCCATCTGCACGAAGACCCAGCCGTCGCCGGTCAGCGACTGCATGATGAAGCCTTCGCCGCCGAACAGCCCGGTGAGCACCCGCCGCTGGATTTAGATGCCGCGCTGCACGCCCCGCGCCGCCGCGAGGAAGGCATCCTTCTGGCAGATCAGCTGCCCGCCGACATCCGACAGGCGAATCGGCAGGATCGAGCCGGGCGTCGGCGAACCGAAGGCGACCCGCGCCTTGCCGCGGCCCTCGTG
>JAEWJQ010000419.1 GCA_023386515.1 Pseudomonadota bacterium
CGCCGGGATCCATGGACCCGATCGATCGGCGTTGGCGCGTTCCACTGGCCGCCCGTGACCATGGGTCCCGGCGTGCGCCGGGATGACGAAGAAAAAGAGAGGAAGGATCACAACCCTGGCCGATAAATTCGCGATCATCACCGGGGCCTCGACGGGCATCGGCTTCGAACTCGCCACGCTGGCGGCGAAGAACGGCTATGACATATTGGTCGTCGCCGACGAGCCGCTGATCGACGCCGCCGCGGCGGACTTCAAGCAGTTCGGCACCGAGGTGCGCTCGGTGCAGGCGGACCTGTCGACGATCGACGGCGTCGATACGCTGCTCGGCGCGACCGGCGGGCGGCAGGTCGACCTGCTGTGCGCCAATGCCGGCCACGGCCTCGGCCGCGCCTTCCTCGACCAGGAGGTCAGGGACTGGCGGCTGGTGGTCGACACCAACATCACCGGCACCACCTATCTGCTGCAGAAGGTGCTGCGCGAGATGGTCGCGCGCAACCAGGGCAAGGTGCTGGTGACCGGCTCGATCGCCGGCTACATCCCCGGCGCGTTCCAGGCGGTGTACAACGGCACCAAGGCGTTCATCGACAGCTTCGTCGCGGCGATCCAGAACGAGATCAAGGATGCCGACGGCGTCACGCTGACCAATCTGATGCCGGGACCGACCGACACCGAATTCATCGCCCGCGCCGATATGCTCGACACCGACGTCGGCACCGATCCCAAGAAGGCCGATCCCGCCAAGGTCGCACAGGACGGCTGGGACGCATTGATGGCCGGCAAGGCGGCGGTCGCCTCCGGCCTCAAGAACAAGCTCCAATCGGCGATCGCCAACGTCACGCCCAATGCGGTGCTGGCGGAACAGCATCGCAACATGGCCGAGCCCGGCACCGCCAAGAACTGATCCAAGCAGGAGGACCGACAATGAACCGTTTCCTAACCGCCGTCGCCATCGCGGCCATCCCGTTTGCCGCCGCAGTCGCACAGACGCCGATGAGTGGCATGACCTATGTCGCCAAGGCCGGCGCCGGCGACCAATATGAGATCCAGTCGAGCAAGCTGGTGCTGCAGACGACGCAAAATGCCAAGCTGCGCAGCTTCGCCAACATGATGATCCAGGATCACACCAAGAGCACCGCCGACGTCAAGGCGGCGGCGCAGCAGGCCCGGATGACCCCGCCGCCGCCGAAGCTCGACGCCATGGGTACGCGCGACGTCGCCGCGCTGCGCGCCGCCAAGGGCACCGCCCGCGACCAATTGTACGTCACCCAGCAGAAGGCGGCGCATCAGCGCGCGCTGGCGCTGCACCAGGGCTACGCCGCCAACGGCACCGTCGCGCCGCTGAAGGCGGTCGCTGCGCAGGTCGCCCCGGTGGTGCAGACGCACATCACCGAACTCCAGTCGATGTAAGGCGGCCCGGCGCCGCAAGGTTCGTCGCGCGGACGGGACGGGGCATGCTTGCGCACCCCGTCCCGTTTCGTTTAAGGGCTCAACCCTCGATGGCGATCCGCCCTCGCGGGTATAGCACAATGGTAGTGCAGCAGCCTTCCAAGCTGAATACACGGGTTCGATTCCCGTTACCCGCTCCATCGTCTTCCGGCGCTCCGCCCACCAGCATGGGCCAAGCGATGCCGCACCGACTGGCGGCATAGTTCACGGCTTGCTTACCAGTGCCGCCCTATTGGTGCCGGCATGTATCACGATCCGGCGCTCGCGGCGCATATCCAGCAGGAGAAGCGGCCGGCGTCCGCGGTGAGCGGCGGGGTCGGGCTGGCCGGGCTCATCGGCTTCGCGCTGTGGGTGATCGTCGCGCGCCATGTCGGCATGGACGGGCCCTATGCGGCGCTGGTCGCGCTTGCCGCCTGCGCGGTGCCGATGATCGGCTGGTCGCTGATCGTCGACAAGGTGCACCGGCGCGCCAGCACCGGCATCGACTGGACCTTGCCGCGCGAGCGGCGGGCGACGCTGGACGTCAGCCTGACCAAGCTGTTCGGCCTGTACGCGACCTGGGCGGCGATCGCGGTGATCTATTGCATCTGCCGCTTCTATTGGCGGGGGCCGTTTGCCTTCGCGATGGAATGGCTGGCGCGGGCGATGCCCTTCGTCGCGGTGCTGGCGGTGCCCTATGTCCTGTGGCTCGACCGGCGGCTGGTCGAGCCGCGTGACGGCGCCTGGCATGTCGGCACCTGGCTGTCGGGCCGATCCGGCTGGCAGGCGGAGGCGATCCACGGCCATCTGCGGGCCTGGGCGGTGAAGGGCTTCTTCCTCGCCTTCATGCTGGCGGTGGTGCCGGGCGGCTGGAGCGATCTGATTCGCACAGACCTGACCCAAGCGGCGCGCGATCCGGTGGCGCTGACGCAATGGCTGATCGGCCTGATGTTCAGCGTCGACGTGATGTTCGCGACGGTCGGCTATGTGCTGACGCTGCGGCCGCTCGACGCACATATCCGTAGCGCCAATCCGTTCGCCGCGGCCTGGACGGCGGCGCTGATCTGCTATCCGCCCTTCATCCTGATGGAGAGCGGCGGCCCGCTCGACTATCATCCCGGCACGCAGGATTGGGCGACGTGGTTCCAGTGGCATCCCTGGCTGCTCGCCGGATGGGGCGCGATGCTGGTCGCGCTGACCGCGATCTACGCCTGGGCGACGGTGGCGTTCGGCCTGCGCTTTTCCAACCTGACCAACCGCGGCATCCTGACGCACGGTCCCTATGCGTTGTCGCGACACCCGGCCTATCTGTCGAAGAACCTGTTCTGGTGGGCATCGACGCTGCCGGTGCTGACGACGGACAGCGTGGTGGACGCGGTGCGGGCGACGGCGCTGATGGCGGTGGTGAGCGGCGTTTATTACTGGCGCGCCCGGACCGAGGAGCGGCACCTGCGGCTCGATCCGGACTATGTCGCCTATAATTCGTGGATCGCCCGCCATGGTGCGGTGCCGCGCTTTCTGCGCTGGATGGTGGCGCGTTGATTCGTCTCCCGTCGGGAGCGCGGAAGGTTGCAAAGGTCGCACCCGTTCGCCTGCGCGAAGGCAACCTTCAGAAGGCGGAACGTCTCAAAAGTCGCACCGGTTCACGGTCGGGCGGGCGCGGAAGGTCGCAAACGTCTCACCCGTGGCGGGTAGCGGCGGAGCCTGTGATCGACGGTGAGAAAGAGCCGCGGCGAGCATAGCCGCCGCGGTCTTTGTAGGACAGCGTCAGAAGCTCGCCTCGGCATAGACGCGCGTGATGTCCTGTTGCCATTCGCCGTTGT
>JAEWJQ010000111.1 GCA_023386515.1 Pseudomonadota bacterium
GCGCCGCCATGGCCGATCGCATGACCGGCGCGCATCGCGGGCTGCGGCAGCAGCAGGTTGACCGCACCCGCCTGCGCCGCCAGCCGGACCAAAGTCGACGGCACGTCATAGTCGCGCGGCAAGGCAGCGAGTTCGGCGACGCGCCGGGCCTCCAGCCGCGCAATGCCCGCCCAGACCATGCCGCCGCCGACGCGTTCATAACCCGGCGGCGCCGCATCCTCCGGCACGACGAGCAGTGCGTCGCCGCCCGGCTGGGCGAAGGCGCCGATCATCTCCTCGGTGGTGGTCAGGCCGTCGGCGAGCATCACGACATGCGCCAACGGGTGCAGCTTTTCTGCGGCCTCGGCGGCGGTACGGACGGTGTCGACCGCGATCCCGCGGCGGCCGATGCGGTTGATCGCGCCAAGCAATTCAGGGGTAAGACGGGCGACGACGATGACCAGCTGCGACGCACCGGCGGCGACGAGCAGGCGCGCCTGATATTCGATCAGCGTCACCCCGCCGAACGGCAGGGTCGCCGTCAGCATCGTCGGCCGGTCGTCCGCATCGTGCAGGGCAAAGAGAAGGCCGGCGAGCATCCGGCCGCTGTTATGCGCTGGCGTTGCCGCTGGCTAGGGTCGCGGGCGTGCTTTTTGCGGCGATCAGAGGCGCGCGACGGTGCGCTTCAGCTTGGCCAGCGTCGGCGCATCGTGCGGCAAGGTCGCCGCCCGGTTGGCCATGGCCATCAGCCGCACCGCGCCGAAGCTCGCCGCCAGACCGGTCAGCCGCGCCGCGGCATCGCGCCATTCGGCATCGCTGTTCGCTTGCTCGAGCGCCTGGACCGCGCTGTCGGCGCTTTCGACGAAGGCGACGCGCAGTTCCGCGATCAGCGCGGGCGCATCGCCCACCGCCGCGGTGAGGGTCGCATCGATCGCTCCGGGGTCATAGGCCATGGACCGACCCTAGCCGGGCACCGCTTAACGCTTCGTTGCGGTTTCGCTTTGTCGGCGGCGCAAAGCTGGCTAAGTTCCTCGCCACTATCAGGGGGCGTTCATGATCGTCGACATGCGGGCGAAGGCCGGCAGCACCAACCGCTATGACGAGGGCGCCGCCATGGCTCATGACACGCTCGACCTGTCCGACAATGCCGCCTGGACATTGCCAGTGGGGGCGGAGCCGACCCCGCGCCGCTGGATCCTGCCTGCCGGTGCGACCGTACTCAGCCTCATCTGGCTCGGCACGATGCTGTGGCTGGTCCGCGACGATGTCGGCCTGCTGAAGCCGGTGGCGCTGGTCCAATTGATCGCCGCGCTGGCCAGCGTGCCGGCGCTGATCGGCATCGTCTGCCTGTTGGCGCTGCGCACCAGCCGGGCCGAGGCGCGCCGGTTCGGCGACACCGCCCGGGCGATGCGCGCGGAGGCGGAAAGCCTGGAGCGCACGGTTGGCGTGCTGTCGCGCTCACTCGACGTCAACCGCCAGATGCTCGCCGAACAGATCAACACGCTGAGCGCGATGGGGGATGCCGCCACCCAACGCCTGGCCGCCATCGGCCGGGGCATCGGCGACGAGATCCAGCAGGCGGAAGCGCATGCCCGCTCGCTGTCAGACGCGGCGACGACGACGCAGGCGAACGTCGGCGTGCTGCTCGCCTCGCTGCCCCGCGCCCAGTCGGAAATCCTCGAGGCGGGGCGGCTGCTCGAAGCGAGCGGCCTGACCGCCGGTGCGCATGCCGCCGCGCTGGAAGGCCATCTCGCCGCGCTGGTCGATCGCGGGCGCGAGGCCGATCTGATCGCCGGCGGCGCGGCACAGCGGCTCGCTGCGCACCTCGCCCGGATGGAGGCGACCAGCGAGACCGCGGGCGCTCGCCTCGAGGCGGTGACCAGCGAGATGTCGGGCGAGGTCGATGCCTTGCTCGGGCGGACCGCCGACGCGGTCGACGAGGCGCGCAAGGGCATCGCCGCGCAGGGCGAGGCGATGCTGGCGATGCTCCACGCCAATCAGGCCGCGCTCGACCGCGCCGCGCGCGACAGCGCCGATGCGCTCGGCGAGCGGATCGCGGCGGTCGAGGATGTGATCGACCGCGTCGTCGCGCGGCTCGACCAGCATCGTACCGCCAGCGACGACATGCTCGTGGTCATCGACGCGGAGGTCGATCGCGTCGAGCAGCGGCTGGACGCGCTGCACGGCCAGGGTGTCGAACGGACGCAGATGCTCGCCGCCTCGATTAGCGCGCTGGGCGGATCGGCGGACGCGATGACCGAGGCGCTGCGCACCGGCGAGGCGATGGCGACCAAGACCATCGGCACCACCGAATCGCTGCTGATCGCGCTGGACGCCGCGGCGCGCGAGATCGACGAGACGCTGCCGGAGGCGCTGACCCGGCTCGACGGCAAGATCACTGCGAGCAAGCAGGTCGTCGTCGCCGCCAAGCCGGAACTGCTCGCGCTCGTCACCGCCGCGGAAAGCACGCATGACGCGATCGAGGCGATCGCCGGCGTCATCGCCGATCAGCGCCGCACGCTCGACCAACTGTCGCAAGGGCTGCTGCAGACGCTCAACGAAGGCCGCGACAAGGCCGACGCGCTCGGCACGATGGTCGACGAGACGATCGAGCGGACGCATCGTTTTGCGGAAGAAGCGGCACCGCGGCTGGTCGATGCCCTGTTGCGGGTACGCGACACCGCGGCGACCGCGGCGGACCGCGCGCGCGATACGCTCGCCTCCGTCATCCCCGAGGCGGCCGAAGCGCTCGAACATGCCAGCGCCGACGCGATGCGGCGTGCCACCAGCGACACCGTCGAGCGGCAAGTGCGTGCGATCGCCGACGCCACCGACAGCGCGGTCGATGCCGCGACCCGCGCCACCGAGCGGCTCGCCGCGCAGGTGCAGTCGATCCTCGACAGCACCGCGCTGGTCGAAACGCGGATCGAGGACGCACGGCAGGACCGCGAGGAGGCCGAACGCAACAGCTTCGCGCGGCGCGCCTCGCTGCTGATTGAATCGCTCAATTCGGCGGCGATCGACGTGACCAAGGCGTTCGCACCCGATGTCAGCGACAGTGCCTGGGCAGCCTATTTGAAGGGCGATCGCGGCGTGTTCACCCGTCGCGCCGTGCGCATCCTCGAACCCGGCGACGCGCGCGAAATCGCACGCCTCTACGACGACGATGCCGGCTTCCGCGAGGCGGTGAACCGGTACATCCACGATTTCGAAAGCATGCTGCGCACCATCCTGGCGCAGCGCGACGGGTCGCCGCTCGGCGTCACCCTGCTGTCGTCGGACATGGGCAAGCTGTATGTCGCCCTCGCCCAGGCGATCGAGCGGTTGCGCTGATCGCGACGCCCCGGGCCATGCCGGGGTTCTGAAGGTCAGTTGCCGGTAGGATCAGAACAGCGGCGGCAGCCCGTGGCAATGCGGCTGCCGCTCCAGTTCGTCGATCGCCGTGGCGATCTGCGCCGCGATCAGCGCCATGCCGGCATCGTCCATCAGCCCCAGCGCACGGTGGAGCAGGTCGAGCGTGTTGAGGCAGGTCTGGTTCACGGGGAACGATACTCCGAACGGTGGCTGCCGCTAGCGCCAGGACGGCGCGGCCGGCAAGCGCCAATCCGGAAAATATCCGTTGCCGAATAGGTGGTTAATCGGCGTTGAGATAGACTTCGTCGGGATTGAAGAGGTCGAGCATCCGCGGCGTGATCCAGCCGAATTCGTAATTGGCGACAAACAGCAGGAACAGGATCGTCGCGACGATCGTCACCCGGACGACCAGCCGGCCGAGGTGGAATTCATGCGGCGCGCTTTCCGCCTGGCCGGGGACGTGCTCGCCCCCCGCCTCGCGCGTCGTCCGCACGCCCCAGGGCAGCACCAAGAAGACGGAAAACGCCCAGAACAGGACGTAGATCGCAAGCATCGACGTCCAGCGCACGGCGTTGCTCCCGTCAGGCCTGAACGATCAGCACGTCGACGATCGGCTTCTTGCCGGTCCAGCGCGTCGCGACGCGGCGTACCGCCAGGCGGATGTCCTCACGCCGCTTCTCGATCTCGCGCTTGCCGCCGTTCAGCGCTTCCGCCGCGGCAGCCGCCGCATCCTCGACGAAGGCGACGCGATCCTCCTCGACCGGCACGCCCTGCACGCGCACCTGCGGCCGGCCGATGCCGCGGCCCTGGCGGTCGATCGCGACCGCGACGGAAATCTGGCCGTTGATCGCCAGCTTGCGCCGCTCGTTGATGGTCGATCCGTCGGCTGGCAGGATGACGTCGCCGTCGAGCACCAGGCGACCGACACCGGCATGGCCGAGCTTCTGCGGTGCGCCGGGCAGCAAGCGGACGATGTCGCCGTCGCTCTGCACGATCGCCTGCTTCACGCCCTGCGTCTGCGCATAGCGGGCATGCTCCATCATATGGCGCATCTCGCCGTGCACCGGCACCAGCGTGGTCGGACGGATCCAACCGTACATCTGCGCCAGTTCCGGCCGACCGGGGTGACCCGAGACATGGACGTGCGCCTGACGCTCGGTGACCATCCGCACGCCCTTGGCGGCGAGCGTGTTCTGGATCTTGCCGATCGCGATCTCGTTGCCGGGGATCTGCTTGGACGAGAAGATGACGGTGTCGCCCTCGTCGAGCTTGATCGTATGGCTGCCGTCGGCGACGCGGGCCAGCGCGGCGCGCGGCTCGCCCTGCCCGCCGGTGGCGACGATCAGCACCTTGTTCTTGGGCAGTCGCATCGCCGTCTCGGGATCGACCGTCTCCGGAAAGTCCTTCAGATAGCCGCAGGCGCGCGCCACCTTCAGGATCCGGTCGAGCGAGCGACCCGTGACGCACAATTTGCGCCCCGTCTCGCGCGCGACCTCGCCCAGCGTGTGCAGACGCGCGGCGTTGGAGGCGAAGGTGGTGACCAGCACGCGGCCGGGCGCCTTGGCGATCGTTTCCGCCAGCCCACGCCGCACCGACGATTCCGAGCCGGAAGCGGTGTCGTTGAACACATTGGTCGAATCGCAGACCAGCACGTCGACGCCCTCGTTGCCGATCGCACTCAGCGCCTCGCCGCTGGTCGGGCGGCCGATCACCGGATTGGGATCGAGCTTCCAGTCGCCGGTATGGAAGACGCGGCCCGCCGCGGTCA
>JAEWJQ010000178.1 GCA_023386515.1 Pseudomonadota bacterium
CGCCATGTCCGACCCGAACCCACATCCGCACGAGATCGAGAGCTTCGGCGACCTGCCGATCCAGCCGACGGGATCGGGCCCGGCCGACCTGGAAACGGCCTACGAGCAGATGCGCCTGTCGGAAAGCGCCAATGCCGAAATCGGGCCGGGCGATGACCTGCCCGCCACGGACACGCCGATCCCAACCGACGACACCCCGGACGCTGCTGAAAGTGGCGCGCATCCGAGCTGACCCAGGCAGAGCCATTACGCTGAATTGCGTCCCGGTGGGACGGCGGTTCCTGCATGAACTCCGTTCCAGCAGGCATAGCGAAAGCGGTTCTCCCACCGGTCGATCCGGCTCATCATCCGGGTATGACTGTTGCACCGACGAATCCCATCCATCTCATATCCGGCGCAGTGCAGGGCAGCGTCGAAGGCGGGGTGGAAGCCTATCGCGGCATCCCCTACGCGGCCGCACCGATGGGGGAGAGGCGTTTCCAGCCGCCGCAGCCCCCGGCGCCGTGGCACGATGTCCGTGCGGCGACGGAGGAAGGGCCGAACGCACCGCAACGGACACGCAAGCTGCCGGGCCTCGATGCCGCGCCACTGATCGGCCACGGCTGGAGGGCGGGCGACGAATATCTCACCCTGGACGTGCTTCGCCCTGCGGACGGCGGTGCCGGCCTGCCGGTCATGGTCTTCATCCACGGCGGCGGCTTCGTCGTCGGTAGCAAGGACGCGTCCGTGCAGGATGGACGCACCTTTGCGCGCGACGGCATCGTCTATGTCGCGATCAACTATCGCCTCGGCGTCGACGGGTTCCTGCCCATCCCCGGCGTGCCGACCAACCTCGGCCTGCGCGACATGATCGCGGCGTTGCGCTGGGTACAGGACGAGATCGCCAAGTTCGGCGGCGATCCGGCCAACGTCACCGTGTTCGGCGAGAGCGCCGGGGCGATGGCGATCGCCGACCTCATCGCCTCGCCTCTTGCCGCCAGGCTTTTCCGGCGGGCGATCGTACAGAGCGGTCATGGTGCGATGACCCGCGACATCGGCGTCGCCGAGCGACTCGTCCGCAAACTCGCCAAGCTGCTGGACGTGACCCCGGATCGGGCAGGATTCGCCGCCGTGCCCCCCGGGGACAGGCTGCTCGATGCCGTGGACACGGTTTCGCTGCCCACCACCCGGCTGGACCTTCGGGGGGCGGACGGGCGCGAGCCGGTGTTCGGCATCAGCCGGTTCATACCCGTACACGGCGACGACGTCCTGCCGGTCGAGCCACTGGAAGCGTTGCGCCGCGGTGCGGGTGCCGACGTCGACCTTCTGATCGGCAGCAACGCCGACGAGATGAACCTGTATCTCGTCCCGAGCGGCATCCGCGACAAGCTCAACGGGATTCTGGCCTGGATCATCCTGCGCAAGTCGCAGCCGCGCGCCTGGGCGGTCTTGAAAGCCTATCGGTCGCCGGGCAAGAGGGCGGGCCAGGTATTGATGGAGGCGTTGAGCGACCTCGTCTTCCGCTGGCCCGCGCGCCGTTTCGCCGAGGAGCATCGCGGACGAACCCATGTCTATGAGTTCGACTGGCGCTCCCCGCGCTACGAGGGCGGGCTTGGCGCCTCGCACGGCATGGAACTGCCGTTCGTGTTCGACAGCCTTGCGACATGTACCGGGGAAGAGGGGCTGTGCGGCACCGCGCCTCCTCAGCAACTCGCCGACCGCGTCCATGCCATCTGGGTGCAGTTCGCTCGGGACGGTTCGCTGCCCTGGGCCCCGTTCGATCGGCAGACGCGGACCGTCTACCGGCTCGCCTCCGGCGAGGCGATCCACGAGCCGCGCATGCCCGCCGCCGATTTCCTGCCCTGAATCCGGAGTCTTCGATGTATCTCGACCGCCTGCGCCTCGACGGGCGCACCGCCTTCGTCACCGGCGGCGCGCAGGGGATCGGCTATTGCTGCGCCGACGCTCTTGCGGAAGCCGGGGCCCGCGTGACGATAGCCGACCGCGATGCGGACGCGATCGCAGCGGCGCTGGATTCGCTCAGGGCCAAGGGCCATCAGGTGGATGGCGTCGTCCTCGACGTCACGGACAGTGCGCGTGTGACCGAAGTCGCGGACGGCACCGGCGCGTTCGACGTACTGGTCAACAACGCCGGCATCGCGCGCAGCGATACGCCGGCGGAGGACGTGGCCGACGAGCACTGGCGCAACGTCCTGGACGTCAACCTCAACGGCACGTTTTGGTGCGCGCGATCCTTCGGCCGGCGCATGCTGGCGGCGGGAAGGGGAAGCATCGTCAACGTCGGTTCGATGTCGGGCTTCATCGTCAACCGGCCGCAGCCCCAAAGCTACTACAATGCCAGCAAGGCCGCGGTTCATCAGCTGACCAAGAGCCTCGCCGCCGAATGGGCCTCGCGCGGCGTCCGGGTCAACGCCGTGGCGCCGACCTATATCTCCACGCCGCTCAACGCCTTCGCCGACAAGGACGGAGAGATGTACCGACGCTGGATCGATTCCACGCCCCAGGGCCGCCTCGGAACACCCGAGGAGGTTGCGTCGGTCGTCCACTTCCTTGCGTCGGACGCGGCCAGCCTCATGACCGGCAGCATCGTGCTGGCGGACGGCGGCTACACCTGCTGGTAATCGCGCCCGGCGTCCACGACTTGGAAAGCCTGGCGTCCCCCTCCCGGCAATACGGTTCGCGTCGATCAGCGGCTCCTGTCGTTCCTTTCGAAGACGTCGCTGATCGACTTGGCGAAATGGGCATCCATCAGCGTTTCGGCCGAAGCGGCATCCCGGTCCGCGATGGCTTCCGCGATCCGACAGTGGATGACGAAAACGGCGTCCCTTTCCGCCGGCGTCGAACGCGTGTTCCATGCCGTCGGGACGGCAATCCGCATCAGCTGTTCGAAGGAACGCACGATCTGATGGAACAGCGCATTGCCGCCGGCGCGAGCGATCGCCTGGTGGAAGGCGATGTCATGACCGATCAACCGATCCACGTCGCCATCGCTGGCCGTCATCTCGCGGGCGTGCTTCGTGATCTCGACCGCATCCGCGTCGGTGCGGTTGGACGCCGCGAGGGCGACGGTGCGCAGCTCCAGCGACCGGCGAACGTCCCAGACCTCCGCCGTCGTGATCTGCGCCGTCGCGACCGCGTGGTCGATCGACGCCGCCATCACCGATCCGTCGATCGCGCCGACCCGGGCCTTGCGGCCATTGCCGACGTCGATCAGCCGCAGCGCGGCCAGCGCACCGAATGCCTCGCGCATGACGGCGCGGCTGACGCCCAGGTCGGCGGCGAACTGCCCCTCGCCGGGCAGCGTGTCGCCGACCTTCAGGTCGCGCTCGCGAATGTGCTGGCGGACCCGCCGGACGGCCTGGTCCACGAGCGATCCGGCGACGGCCGCCGTCATGCCGCGAGACGCCCGGTCCGGAAATGGGACGGCGTCTGGCCGAAGCGGCGCGAGAAGGCGCGGCTGAAGCTGGCATTGTTCAGATACCCGCACCGGTAGCCGATCGACGATACCGGCAGGTCGGTGACCAGCAGCAGCTCGCGGGCGCCGCCCAGCCGCCGTTCCAGGATCGCATCGGCGACGCTCATGTCGAACATGCTCCGGAAGCCGCGGGTTAGCTTGACCCTGTTGATGCCGCAGGAGCGGGCGATGGAATCAAGGGTGAGCTTCTCGTTCCAGCGCTCGTCGATCAGACGGCGAGCGGCGGCGATGCGCTGCGCCTCGGTCGCGGAGAGGTCGCCGGCGCCATCGGCAGGGATGAGGCTTTGGTCCGAGAACTTCTCGAACGCCACGCAGAGAAGCTCGATGCTCTTGGCCATCCGAAGGGTGTTGCTGGCGGTGCAGTCCGACCGGCTTTCGAGGATCGCCAGAGCGATCGCCCGCATGTCGCTGGGCAGATGCCACATCGCTTCCTCGTCGGGGCTGCCGCCGAACACCCGGAGGCAGCCTTCGATTGTGACGATGAAGACGATGTCGAAGTCCGCGGCATCATCGTCCGCGACCGGCCCCGGACTATAGGCGAAGGTGGCGTCGGACAGTCGGAAGCCGAAGACGACCGCATCCCGCAGCCGGTCGCCGGCGGGCATCGGTCCCGCGCCCAGAAACGCCTCCATCTCCGAGGA
>JAEWJQ010000179.1 GCA_023386515.1 Pseudomonadota bacterium
CCCGGGGCGGGCTCGTTTCCCTCGCCCGCCCCGGTCCCATATTCCAGGAGCATCAGTAACGAGGGGCATTATCTCCCGAACCCGCGACATCGTCGCCGCCAACTTCGCCGACCTGCTGGAAAAGGCAGAGGACCCGGCGAAGATGATCCGGATGATCATCCTCGAGATGGAGGAGACGTTGGTCGAGGTCCGCGCGTCCGCGGCCCGCACCATCGCCGATCAGAAGGAGATGCGCCGCCACATCGTCAAGCTGGAGCAGCTGCAGGCGAACTGGACCGAGAAGGCCGAACTGGCGCTGTCGAAGGACCGCGAGGATCTGGCCAAGGCGGCGCTGGTCGAGAAGCAGAAGGCGGTCGACATGGCCGACCAGCTGAAGGCCGAGGTGCAAGTGCTCGACGATGCGCTGCGCGCGTCGGAAGAGGATATCGCCAAGCTTCAGAAGAAGCTGACCGAGGCGCGGACCAAGCAGGCCAATGTGCAGACCCGGCTGGAGAGCGCCAACAACCGCTTCCGCCTGCGCGAAATGTACGCCGGCCCCAAGACCAACGAGGCGTTCAGCCGCTTCGACGTCCTGGAGCGCCGCGTCGACGATGCCGAGGGTCGCGCCGAGGCGCTCGGCCTGGGCGTCACGAAGACGCTCGAGGAAGAGATCGCCGAACTGCGCCAGAGCGACAAGGTCGATGCCGAACTGGCGGCGCTGAAGGCGCGGATCAGCAACCGCAGCGGACAGGAGGGCTGAGATGGGGTCCGAAATCATCGTCATTCCGGCGATCTTCATCGGCTTACCCTGGGTCATCTTCCACTACATCACGAAGTGGAAACAGGCGCCGAAGATCACCGACGAGGACGAACGGCTGCTCGACGAGATGTACAACCTCGCCCGTCGCCTCGAAGACAGGCTCAACACCGTCGAGCGGATCGTCGCCGCCGACAATCCGGACTGGAAGCCGGGATTGAACGCGCCGCAGCCGCCGCTGTCGCCGCCGTCCTACGCCCCGTCCAACTACCAGCTCGATCGGAGGAACTGACATGTCCGGCAGCCGCACCAAATTCTACCTCGATCCGCAGAACGGCAAGTGGAAGGGCGTGTGTTCGGGGATCGCCGACTATATCGGCACCGACCCGATGTGGGTGCGCCTGGGCGTCGCCGGCATGACGCTGATCGCCCAGCAATGGTGGATCGTCGTCGCCTATTTCGTGATCGCGTGGGTCGCCGACAACAAGCCGAACGACCTCTACCAGGACGAGCACGACCAGAAGTTCTGGCAGGGCGTGCGCAGCAATCCCAAGCGGTCGACCGCCGAGGTGCGCAGCAAGTTCCGCGACATCGATCGCCGGCTCGCCGACATCGAGCTGCACTACACCAGCCGCAACAGCCGGCTGGCCGAGGAAATCGACAGCCTGCGCTGAGCCGTCGCTCGCGAGGCGTCTGAAGGGGAGAGTTCACATGGACATGGGTTGGATGGTTCCGGTGGGCGTGGTCGGCGCGATTTCGGCGCGACATGCCTTCACCACCTGGGTCAAGGCAAAGCATGGCTACCCGATCGACGAGGAAGGGCGCCGCAGCCGCCGTCGCGGGCGCTATGCCCAGGCTGACGACGGGATCGAGGCGGAGCGCAAGGTGATGCTGCTCACCAACGAAAACGAAAAGCTGACCGGCCAGGTCAGCCGCCTGGAGGAGCGGATCGCCGTCCTCGAACGCATCGCCACCGATCCCGCCGAGCGTACCGCCCGCGAGATCGAAGCGCTCCGCGACCGGTAAAGGACAGCCGTCATGGGCCCCGAACACGTCATCTTCATGATCATCGGATCGGCGATCACGCTCGCCATCCAATGGTACGGCCGCCGCAAGGTCCGCCAGGCCATCGCCGCCCCGGACATCGAGGCGCGCCGCGGCATCCAACTGCTCGATGCCGAGAACGCCCAGCGCGTCGGCCAGATCGACCGGCTGCAGGACCGGCTCGCCAATGTGGAGCGGATCGTGACGGACCGCTCGCACCAGCTCGACCGCGAAATCGAAAGGCTGCGCTGATGAACGGCTTCACCATCTTCATGCTCGCCTTCGTCATCGTCGGCCTGCCCGTGATCCTCGGCATCGGTTCCGAGATGTTCAAGCGCTGGCTGAAGCACAAGGAGACGATGGCCGGCGCGCTCAATGCCCAGACCGCGGAGAAGGCGGCGCAATATGCGGCGCATGTCGAGCGGCTAGAGGCACGGGTGCGGGTGCTGGAGCGGATCGCCACCGATCGCGGCGCGGACCTGTCCGACACCATCGATCAACTCCGCATCCAGGCGAATTGAGGAGCATCGACCGTGAACCCTGCCGAGATGATCGTCGCGATCGTGGCGCTGGTGGTGTTCGGCATCGTGATGGCGGTGCGGTCGATCGGCCGCAACCGCGTCGATGCCCCGCGCCCCCCGATCGACGAGACCAGGCGCCTCTATGACGAGGTGCGCATCCTGAAGGACCGCGTCCAGGTACTGGAACGCGTCATCACCGACAATCGCAGCAGCATCGACCTCGATCGCGAGATCGACCGGCTGCGCGACCGCTGAAGGAGGCGGACATGACCAATCCCGATATCGTGTATCTGACCGTATCGCTGTCCGGCCTCGCCGGCCTGGGCATGGTGACCACCGCTGGCCTGTCCGGCTGGCGCAGCTGGCTGGCGTTCAAGCACCAGCAGCTCGACCAGGCGCACGAACAGGCGACCCCCGGGCCGTCGGCCGGCTCGCGGATCGAGATAGCCCCC
>JAEWJQ010000240.1 GCA_023386515.1 Pseudomonadota bacterium
GGCCATGGCGGCGTCGATCCGGGTGCGATCAATCCCGATACCGGCCTGCGCGAAAAGGACGTGACCCTGCGCATCGCCAAGGCGATCCGCGACGAGTTGCTGGCCAGCGGCCGCGTCCGCGTCGCGCTGACCCGGGATGACGACCGCTATCTGGTGCTGCGCGAGCGGTTCGGCATCGCGCGGCGGCTGCACGCCAATCTGTTCATCTCGATCCACTGCGACAGTGTCGGCAGCGGCGATGCCAGCGGCGCCTCCGTCTACACCCTGTCCGAGGTCGCGTCCGACAAGGAAGCCGCACGGCTGGCGACACGCGAGAACAAGGCGGACGTGATCAGCGGCGTCAATCTGGGCGATGCGGGGGCGGACGTGTCGTCGATCCTGATCGACCTGACGCAGCGCGAGACGATGAACTCCTCGGCCAGTTTCGCGCGGCTGCTCGGCCGCGAGGCGAAGCCGCTGATCCCCACCAAGGCGAATTTCCATCGCATGGCCTCGCTGATGGTGCTGAAGGCGCCGGACATGCCGTCGATCCTGTTCGAGACCGGCTATATTTCCAACCCCGGGGACGCCGCCTTTCTGGACAGCCGCGAAGGACGCGACAAGATCGCCGAAAGCGTGACGCGCGCGGTCGAGGTTCATTTCGCCCGGCAGATGGCGAGCAAGTAGCGCCAGACACGCGCCGGCCGGCGCAGCCGCCGGTCGGGTGCGTCGCGACGGATCGGCTCGCCGGGACGCGACCCGCCGCAACCCGGCTGGCAACCGGCCGCGAACCTGCTACACGCGGGCCCCACGACTATGGCGTCCGATCCCCCCCAGACCTCTCGCATGACCCAATTCCGCGACGCCGGCGGCGTACGGGGGGCGGCGCGGCGCGCCTGGGGACGGTGGTGGGTCAAGGCGCTGGCCGCGCTCGCGGTGCTGGCCGTCATCGGCTATGGCGTGCTGTACGTGACGATCCTGCGCGACCTGCCCTCGGTCGACCAGCTGCGCACCTACGAACCGCCGCTGCCGACCAACGTCCGCGGCAACGACGGCAATCCGATCCAGTCCTACGCCCGCGAGCGGCGGGTCGAACTGTCCTATGCCGAATATCCGCCGATGCTGGTCCGCGCCTTCCTGGCGGCGGAGGACAAGACCTGCTTCGAGCATCACGGCGTCGACTATCCCGGCCTTGCGGGCGCGGTGTTCGACTATGCGCGCAAGTTCGGCAGCGGCAAACGCGCCCGCGGCGGCTCCACGATCACCCAGCAGGTCGCGAAGAACCTGCTGATCGGCAACGAATATTCGCCGACGCGCAAGATCAAGGAGGCGATCCTTGCCTTCCGCATCGAGGATACGCTCGACAAGCCGCAGATCCTGGAACTCTACCTCAACCAGATCGCGCTCGGCCGCAACGCCTTCGGCGTCGAGGCGGCCGCCCATGCCTATTTCGACAAGGAGCTGCCCGAACTCGATCTCGCCCAGCTCGCCTATCTCGCCATCCTGCCCAAGGGGCCGTCGAACTACGACCCCGTCCGCCATCCCGACCGCGCGATGGAGCGGCGCAACTGGGTGCTGGGCGAGATGCTCAAGAACGGCTTCATCACCCAGGCGCAGCATGACGAGGCCGTGGCGGAGCCGCTCGGCACGGTGCTGCGCCGCACGCCGAAATACGAGCGGGTCGGTGGCTATTTCGTCGAGGAGGTGCGCCGCCAGTTGATCGACAAGTTCGGCGAACAGTCGAGCGACGGGCCGTACAGCGTCTATGCCGGCGGCCTGTGGGTGCGCACCAGCCTGGACACGCGGCTGCAGGATCTCGCGACGCAGGCGCTGCGCGACGGACTGGTCCGCTACGACCGTGGTCGCGGCTGGTCCGGTCCGCTGCGGCATCAGGAGATCGACGGCGACAACTGGCTCGGAGCGCTGGTCAACACCAACGTCGCGCTGGATTATGCCGATTGGCGGGCGGCGATCGTCATCGCGCGCAGCGGCGACGCCTGGCAGATCGGCTTCGCCGACGGTCAGACCGGCGAGCTGCCGCGCAGCCTGGCACAGACGCCGGTCCGCGGCAGCGCGGCGACCAGTTTCTCGGCACTGAAGCCCGGCGACATCATCGCCGTCGCGCCGGAAGGCCGCAGCTGGGCGATCCGATCGGTGCCCAAGGTATCGGGCGGCTTCGTCGTCGAGGAACCGGGCACCGGCCGCGTGCTGGCGATGCAGGGGGGCTTCGACAGCCGCATCCAGGCGTTCAACCGCGCGACGCAGGCGATGCGCCAGCCCGGATCGACGATCAAGCCGGTGGTCTATTCCGCCGCGCTGGAGAACGGCATGACGCCGGCGACGATCATCCTCGACGCGCCCTATTGCGTCTATCAGGGTGCGCGGCTTGGCCAGAAGTGCTTCCGCAACTTCGCCAACCAGCGCGGCGCCGGCCCGCATACGATGCGCTGGGGCATCGAACAGTCGCGCAACCTGATGACGGTGCGCGCCGCCGCGACCACCGGCATGCCCAAGGTCGTCGATGTGATGAAGCGGCTCGGCGTCGGCACCTATTCGCCCTATCTGGCGATCGCGCTGGGCGCGGGCGAAACGACGGTCAGCCGCATGGTCAACGCCTATGCGACGCTCGCCAACCAGGGGCGGGCGCACGAGCCGACGCTGATCGACTTCGTCCAGGACCGCCATGGCAAGGTGATCTGGCCGGAGAACTGGCGCGCCTGCGACGGCTGCAACGCCCCCGACTGGAACGGCAAGCCGATGCCGCGGCCGCGCGACCGGACGCGGCAGGCGATCGACGCGATGACCGCCTATCAGATGGTCCATATCACCGAGGGCGTGATCCAACGCGGCACCGCAACGACGCTGCGCGAACTCGACCGGCCGATGTTCGGCAAGACCGGTACGACGACCGGCCCGACCGACGTGTGGTTCATCGGCGGCACGCCGCAGTTCATCGGCGGCCTCTATCTCGGCTACGACAGCCCGCGTCGGCTAGGCGCGGCGGAGGGCGGCACCGTCGCCGCGCCGATCTTCAAGGAATTCGCGGTCAAGGCCTATGAGGGGCTGGACAAACTGCCGTTCCGGGCACCGGCGGGCATCCGCATGGTGCGCATCGACCGCGCCAGCGGCCGGCCGGTCTACGGCACCTTCCCGACCGACAGCGATCCCAAGCCGGCGGTGATCTGGGAAGCCTTCAAGCCGGAGAGCGAGCCGCGCCGTGCCGCGCGTCATGCCGGC